>NZ_JAVWNC010000068.1:0-9792 GCF_036637135.1 Anaerorhabdus sp.
AAAAAATAAGACAAGAGAAATCTTGCCTTTTTTCTTGGTGCATTTTCTTTGACAGTGAATTATTGTAGGAGTACACTTCGTAGTGAACAGTGTTCAATATATATTTAAATATGTTCATTGGAGGATATTATGAAAGTAAAAAGTAGAACCTTATTAATCATCGCTAGTTTCGTTTGGATGATTGCGGGATTTAATATTGTTAGAATCGGTTTACAAGCGTATCAAAATCATTTATCACTTTTAAATGTTGGGTTATCAGTAATCGTATTTTGTTTATTTTGGTTTCTCATTTTTCACAAACTAGTCATAAAACATACAATTCGTATTAGAAACTATGGTGATGAAAAACAATTATTCATCAAGTTTTTTGATGTTAAATCATTTATAATCATGGCATTTATGATGACTTTTGGAATCTTGATTCGATCATTAAGTCTTGCACCGGAGTCGTTTATTGCATTTTTCTATACAGGACTTGGGATTGCCTTATTTCTAGCAGGTATCTTATTTGGTATTAACTATTTTAAATACCCTATTAATTAGGCTTATTTTAAGTTGTAACCGTAATTCGTATGAAGAATTTCTTTGAAGATTTAGTAAAAGTTGAAAAAAAACATTTTACCCTTTAAAAAGACCATGAATTTTGTTATGATTTTGGTGTTGAAAGAGAGGTATACTGATGACAAAGTTATCGTTTCATACTTATATCTCTTTCATAGACAATTGATTGATTCGTGGATTTTTTCCATGAACTCTTTTTGTTTTTGTATAAATGTGGTAATAGGTCCACAAGTTTCTACCTCACTACCGTAAATGGTGAGACTACAAAACAGTTTTTTCATTTTGTTTTGTAGACATTGAGGTAGACTTCAATGTCTTTTTACTTGTTAAAGGAGGATACTAAGATGAGTGTACAAGTAGCTGTAGTTATGGGTTCAAAAAGTGATTTAGATGAAGTAAAGGAAACACTTCAAATTTTAGAAGATTTTAAAATTGAATATGAGGCTAAAATTCTAAGTGCTCATCGTACACCGGATGAAACAATTGCGTATGCAAGAGCTGCTTATGGTCGTGGTTTAAAAGTTATTATTGCAGCGGCAGGGGGAGCAGCACATTTAGCTGGTGTCATTGCTGGTTGTCAAACATTACCTGTTATCGGTATTCCAATGAAAACAAAAACACTCGATGGTTTAGATAGTTTGTTATCTATCGTTCAAATGCCTGCAGGTGTTCCAGTAGCAACTGTTGCGGTAGGTAAGGCTGGTTGTAAGAATGCGGCAGTTTTAGCGGCAACAATAATTGGAGCATTTGATGAAGAAATGCATGAAAAAATTGTGCAATACAAAGAAGATATGAAAAATAAAGTACTAGAAAGTACGATAGATTAGGTAATAACATGACAATAATTAATCGTAGAATTTATGTAGAAAAGAAACAAGGATTTAGAGTTGAAGCAATCGATTTATGTAAAACGATCCAAAATAATCTTAAAATTAATATCGAAGACGTACGTATTGTACTAACTTATGATGTTTTTCAAATTGATGAAGCGGACTTAGAAAAAGCTAAGAAATCCGTTTTTTCGGAAGTTATGGTAGATGAAGTTAGTGAAAGTTTAGATTTAACTGGATTAAATTATATTGCAATTGAAACATTACCAGGACAATATGATCAACGTGCTGATAGTGCTGTCCAATGTGTTAAGCTATTAAATCCGGCATCAACTTGTAGTATTACTACAGGACGTGTAGTGATTTTAAAAGGAAATATTACAGAAGAAGAAAAAACAAAGATTCAAGAATATTTAATTAATCCAATTGAAGCAAGAACAAAGCAATTGGATGTTTTGGCGATTGATCAAAATGTTGATATTAAACCATTAGAAGATTTCAGTGGATTTATTCAATACAATGAGGAGCAGTTAAGAAATTTTGTTAAGACACATGGGCTTGCGATGTCTTATGAAGATTTAAGTTTAGTACAAGATTACTTTAAATCAGAAAATAGAGATCCAAAAGAAACTGAAATTAAAGTATTGGATACGTATTGGTCAGATCATTGTCGCCATACTACATTTGAAACCTGTTTAAAAGAAATCAAGATTGAAACTACACGATTTAATGATGCGATTCAAAATGCTTATAATCGTTATTTAGATTTACGTCATGCTTGTGGTCGTGATGAAAAGCCTCAAACTCTTATGGATTTAGCGACAATCAATAGTCGTTATTTACGCAAGCAAGGGTTACTACCAGATGTTGAAATCTCAGATGAAATCAATGCATGCTCTGTGTTTATTGATGTTGACCATAATGGTGAAATTGAAAAATGGTTACTCCAATTTAAAAATGAAACACACAATCACCCCACAGAGATTGAACCTTTTGGGGGCGCTTCTACATGTATTGGTGGTGCAATACGTGATCCATTGAGTGGTAGAAGTTACGTATATCAAGCTATGCGTATTACAGGTAGTGGCGATATTACATTACCATTAGATAAAACATTAAAAGGTAAATTACCACAACAAATCATTAGTAAGAAATCGGCACATGGTAATTCAAGCTATGGAAATCAAATTGGTTTACCTACAACTTATGTTCGTGAGATTTACCATGATGATTATGTTGCAAAACACTTAGAAGTAGGAGCTGTTGTCGGTGCAGTTAAGGCGGATGCCGTAGTACGTGAAAAACCAGTAGCGAATGATGTCATCATTCTTTTGGGTGGTAGAACAGGTCGCGATGGTATTGGTGGCGCTACAGGTTCAAGTAAACAACATACGCAAGCATCATTAGATACATGTGCAAGTGAAGTTCAAAAAGGAAATGCTCCTGAAGAGAGAAAAATACAACGCTTATTTAGAAATCCGGAATGCACTCGCTTAATTAAAAAGTGTAATGATTTTGGTGCTGGTGGAGTGTGTGTTGCGATTGGTGAACTTGCGGATGGACTTATTATTCATTTAGATCAAGTCCGCACAAAGTATGCAGGTTTAAATGCGACTGAAATCGCAATTAGTGAAAGCCAAGAAAGAATGGCGGTTGTTGTATCTAAAGAAAATGCTCAAAAGTTTATTGATTTTGCACAAGCTGAAAATCTTGAAGCTTACCAAGTTGCAGAAGTAACAGAAGAAGCACGCTTAGTTATGAAACTTAATGATGTTGAAGTAGTAAATATAGCTCGTAGTTTTGTGGATTCAGCAGGAGCAAGACAAAATGCAAATGTAAGTATTCAAACTTCAATTAAATCAAATCCAATGATGGATGTTGAAATTAATAAAGAGAATGTTCTTAAAACAATAAGTGATCGAAATGTTGCGTGTCAAAAAGGGTTAGTCGAAATGTTTGATGCATCGATTGGATCAACAACAGTTCATATGCCATTTGGTGGTAAATATCAAATGACACCAACACAAGCATCAATTCAAAAGTTACCTGTACTTGATGGTAAAACAACCACTTGCTCAATCTTGACTTATGGATTCAATCCTAGATTAATGGAATATTCATGTTTTGCAGGTGCGATGTACAGCGTGCTTGAATCAATGGCAAAAACAGTAGCGGTTGGTGGGAATTTAGATCATACTTATTTTTCATTCCAAGAATATTTCGAACGTTTAAACTTTGAACCAAATAAATGGGGTAAAGTAACAGAAGCGTTATTAGGTGCAATGGTTGTCCAAGATTATTTCAATAAAGTTGCTATTGGTGGTAAGGACAGTATGTCAGGAACATTTAATGATATTTCTGTACCTCCAACACTAATTTCATTTGCATGTACAAAAGGTAATATCAACAATATTGTTTCAGCTGAATTCAAAGAAGCTAACCATACAATTGGACTTTATGTTCCGACTATCGATGAAGAAGGCTATCCAGATCTTGCGAGTTATGATGCTATCTTTAAAGATATGACAAAACAAATTCAAGATGGAAAAATTCTTGCGAGTTATGTAGTTGAAGAGGGTGGATTCATTAGTTCTTGCTTCAAAATGAGTTTTGGTAATCGCATCGGATTTAAACTAAATACAGAGCTCAATGGTTTAAGAATGATACCAGGAGCTATTGTGGTTGAGACTAAAGAACAACTTGATCATCCAAATTACCAAGTCATTGGAGAAACCATAACTGATGGATATGATCTTTGTGGACTAGAACTTAGCTTTGATGAAGTTGAGGCTTCATGGACTAAAACAATGGATCCATATTATCCAAGAATATCAAAAGGTAATGGTGAATCAGTTCGTACAAGTTGTTATAAAACAGACAAAAAGTTTAAAGCTAAAGAAACAGTAGATACACCCAATGTTTGTATCACAGTGTTCCCTGGAAACAATTGCGAATATGATATCAAACGTGCCTTTGAAGATGAGGGTGCTAAGGGAGAATTTGTTGTCTTTAGAAACTTAACAGAAAAAGATATTAATGATTCAATAGAACATTTAGTAGATGTTCTTGATCATAGTCATATTATGGCAATTCCAGGAGGATTCTCCAGTGGAGATGAACCGGATGGAAGTGCTAAATTTATTGTGAATGTTTTACAAAATGAAAAAGTAAAAGCAGCAGTTCATCGTCTATTAGAACGAGATGGATTAATATTAGGTATTTGTAATGGATTCCAAGCTTTAATTAAATCAGGTTTATTACCATATGGTGAGATTCAACAACTTTCAAGTGATGATGCAACTCTTTATCGTAATGATATCAATCGTCATATTTCATTAATGGGACACACACAAGTAGGTTCTAATAATTCACCTTGGTTACAAGATTTGGAAGTGAATAGTGATCATATGATTGCGTTTAGTCATGGTGAAGGGAAGTTCGTGGTAAACCAAGAAGGACTTGAGGAATTAATTAATCATGGTCAAATTGCATTCCAGTATTGTGATGAAAATGGTAATGCAAGTAATGATCCAAGTTACAACATCAATGGAAGTACATATGCGATAGAAGGTATCGTTTCGCGTGATGGAAAGATATTAGGTAAGATGGGACATTCTGAAAGATATGCAGAAGGGGTATTCCAAAATATTGTAGGTAATAAAAAACAAAATATATTCAAAAGTGGTGTGAACTACTTTAAAAGGGAGGACTAACATGTCAAAGGCATACAAAGATGCAGGCGTTAATCTAGAAGCGGGCTATGAATCAGTAGAAAGAATTAAAAAACATATTAAACGTACTGAACGTTTAGGTGTTATGGGAGGTATTGGTGCTTTTGGTGGTTTATTTGATTTATCATCATTAAACATGAAAGAACCAGTTCTTGTGAGTGGTACTGATGGTGTAGGTACTAAGTTAAAACTTGCGATTATGATGAATAAACACGATACAATCGGTCAAGATGTTGTGGCGATGTGTGTCAATGATGTATTAGCACAAGGAGCAGTACCTTTGTTTTTCCTTGATTATATTGCAGTAGGTAAAAATCATCCTGACCAAATTGAAGAAATCGTGAAAGGTGTTTGTGATGGTTGTGTCCTTTCAGATTGTGCATTAGTGGGTGGTGAAACTGCAGAAATGCCAGACATGTATGCGGAAGATGATTATGATATCGCAGGATTTACAGTGGGTGCGGTTGAAAAATCAAAAATAATTACACCAGATAAAGTAAATATTGGAGATGTAGTTATTGCACTTCCTTCAAGTGGAGTTCATTCAAATGGATTCTCATTAGTAAGAAAAATAGTATTAAAAGATAATGCAGTCGATTTAAATACAAAATTTGATGAGTTAGATAAGTCAATTGGTGAAACATTATTAACACCAACAAGAATTTATGTAAAACCGGTTGCTGCTGTATTAAAAGAAATTGATGTTCATGGAATTGCACATATTACAGGTGGTGGATTCTATGAAAATATGCCACGTTGTTTAGCACAAGGGCAAGGTATTGAAATTGAAAAAGGATCATATACAATTCTTCCAATATTCAATGTATTACAAAAATTATCAAACATGGATGAATATGAAATGCACAATGTATTTAACATGGGTGTAGGTATGATTATCGTTGTAAGTCCAGCTGATGTAGATAAGACATTAGAAATATTAAAGTCACACAATGAAAATCCAAGTGTTATTGGTAAAATCATTGAAGGTGAAGGAGTTACATTTAAATGAGAAAGATAGCAGTATTCGCATCGGGTACAGGTACTAACTTTGATGCTATACAAGCTAGTATTGAAAAGGGACAACTTGATGCATCAATAGAACTTATTGTAGTTGATAAATTGGATGCAAAAGTTATTGAAAAAGCTAAAGCGAAACAAATTGATACATTTGTTTTCAATCCAAAAGAATATGCATCTAAAAATGATTATGAAAGAGTCATCGTTGAAGAGTGTAAAAGAAGAGGGGTTGAGTGGATTGTGCTTGCAGGATACATGCGTATTCTTGCTGATGCATTATTGGAAGCTTATCCCAATCATATTGTGAATATTCATCCATCGTTATTACCAGCGTTTAAAGGTAAAGATGCAATAGGACAAGCATTTAATTATGGTGTCAAAATCATGGGTGTTAGTATTCATTATGTTAATGCAGAAATGGATGGCGGTAAGATTATTGCACAACGCTGTTTTGATGTGGTTGATGGTATGACACATGATGAAGCGGAAGCTAAAATACATGCGATTGAACACCAGTTATACCCAGAAACACTAAAGAAATTGTTGGAGGAAAAGTAAAATGAAAAGAGCATTAGTCAGTGTATCAAACAAAGAAGGATTACTTGATTTTGTAAAAGGATTAGTCGCTTGCGATTATCAAATTATTTCAACAGGTGGTACAAAAAAGGCTCTAGATGATGCAGGTATTTCAACAATTGCGATTGATGAAGTAACGCACTTTCCAGAAATGTTAGATGGACGTGTAAAAACATTACATCCATTAATTCATGGTGGTTTATTAGGAATACGTGATAAAGAAAGTCATGTAGCTCAAATGAAGGAACACGATATTGAACCGATTGATTTGGTATGTGTTAATTTGTATCCATTCAAAGAAACAATTGCAAAACCAAACTTTACACATGAGGAAGCAATTGAAAACATTGATATTGGTGGACCTAGTATGATTCGTAGTGCAGCGAAGAATCATCAATTTGTAACTGTTGTAACAGATGTAAATGATTATGCAATCATTCTTGATGAAATTAAAGCACAGGGTGATACAACACTAGAAACTCGTCAAAAACTGGCAGCAAAAGCGTTTCGTACAACAGCTGCATATGACGCAATGATTCAAAAATACTTAACAGAGAAGTTTGAAGTAGAAAATCCAGAAAAAGTAGTGTTTGGTTTTGATTTAGTTCAAACATTGAGATATGGTGAAAATCCTCATCAAAGTGCATCTTTCTATACAGATGGAAGCAAGATGAGATATGCAATGACAACTGCAAAGCAATTGCATGGTAAGGAATTATCTTACAACAACATTCAAGATGCTAATGCAACATTACAAATCTTAAAAGAATTCATTGGTACTCCTGCAGTTGTTGCGGTTAAACATATGAATCCATGTGGTGTAGCAATTTCTAATCACATTACTAATGCATGGAAAAAAGCATATGCAGCTGATCCGGTTAGTATCTTTGGTGGTATTGTAGCGTTCAATGAAGAAGTGAATGTTGAATGTGCTACTGATATGAGTCAAATGTTTTTAGAAATTATTTTAGCGCCAAGTTTTTCTAAAGAAGCCTTCGAAATATTAAGTCAAAAAAAGAATATTCGCTTAATGACATTTGATACAGAAGGAGAAGATGCTGAAAATAAAATGGTATCCGTAACTGGTGGTCTACTTGTTCAAGGTGAAGATGATTACCATGAATGTGTTGAAGATTGTAAAGTAGTTACTACTACACAACCAACAGAACAACAAATTACTGATTCGATTTTTGGGATGAAGATTGTAAAACATGTGAAATCAAATGCGATTGTTTTAGTCAAAGATGGTCAAACAATTGGTGTTGGTGCAGGGCAAATGAATCGAGTTGGTGCTGCTAAAATAGCATGTGAGCAAGCTGGTGAAAACGCTAAAGGTTCAGTTTTAGCTTCGGATGCATTTTTTCCAATGAATGATACAGTAGAACTTGCTAGTGAATATGGTATTGAATGTATTATCCAACCAGGTGGTTCAATCAAGGACCAAGATTCAATTGATAAATGTAATGAGAAGAACATCGCAATGATCTTTACAGGAAAGCGCCATTTTAAACACTAATGAAAAAAATACTAGTAATAGGTAGCGGTGGTAGAGAACATGCAATTGCGTATAAATTTAAGCAATCGCCACAAGTAGAAGAAGTATTTGTAGCTCCAGGTAATCCTGGTATGAGCGATGTAGCTACAATAGTTCCTATAGAAACAAACGACTTTGTCCAATTGATTCAATTGGTTAAAGATAATCAGATTGATTTGACCTTTGTTGGTCCTGAAATACCTTTATGCGCAGGAATAGTCGATGAATTCCATAAAGAAGGTTTAGCGGTTTTTGGTCCAACACAAGCAGCAGCTGAACTTGAAGGATCAAAAGTATTTTCAAAAGCAATGATGAAGAAATATAACATTCCAACTGCTAAATATGAAAGTTTTAGTGATTATGAGGAAGCAAAGAAATACTTACTTCAACAGACTATGCCAATCGTATTAAAGGCAGATGGATTAGCAGCTGGTAAAGGCGTAATTATTGCCATGACAATGGATGAAGCACTTCAAAGTTTAGAAGAGATGATGTGTAATCATTTATTCGCTGATGCAGGTTCAAGTGTTGTTATTGAAGAATATTTGGAAGGTGAAGAATTTTCACTACTTGCGTTTGTCAATGGAAATCTTGTTGTGCCGATGCAAATAGCGCAAGATCATAAACGTGCATTTGACAATGATGAGGGATTGAATACGGGTGGTATGGGAGCATATACACCAGTTCATCATATTCCAGAATCTGCGTACAATAACGCTGTAGAAAATATCGTACAAGCTATGGCTGATGCAATGGTAATGGAGGGGAAACCTTTCCTAGGTATTCTATATGGTGGCTGTATGTTAACGAAAGATGGTGTTAAAACCATAGAGTATAATGTACGTTTTGGAGATCCAGAAACAGAAGTTATTTTACCAGCATTAGAAAATGACTTAGTTGATGTAGTAGAAAACACGATGAAAGGCATTTATACGCCACTAACATGGTCTAAAGATTCCTATTGTGGTGTTGTTATGGCGAATAAGGGATACCCTGAAAGTTATAACAAGGGAGCAATTATTGATGGTTTAGATAAATGTAATGCAACAGTATTCCATATGGGTACAGCGATGAAAGACGGTAACATGATTGCAACCGGTGGACGAGTTCTATTTGTGGTCAAGAATGGCCAAACACTAAAAGAAGCACAAGATGCTGTGTATAAAGAAATTGTGAACATTGAATGTGATTCATTGTTCTATCGACATGATATTGGAAGTAAAGGTATTAAATAAATTTAAGGATAAGCTCATTGGGTTTATCCTTTCTTCTTTAGGAAGTATAATTAAATTGAATATGGAGGTAAAGAATGACAATACCTAAAATACAATTTAATTTGGTAAAAGAAATTGCTGAAAAAATTAGTAAAGAAAACACATTGAATCAACCAACTGATTTACTGGACGGGTGTTATGATGAAAAGGATTATGAATATGAAGAATTGATGAAGCACATTGGGAAAAAATAGATGTGATTCAATGAATTTTCTTGCCTTATGTATATAAAAACCGTGTAATGAGCTCGCATTACACGGTTTCTTATT
>NZ_JAVWNC010000069.1:0-9694 GCF_036637135.1 Anaerorhabdus sp.
TTGGGAACTTCATAAAGGTTCTTTAAATGATTTGTGTAACAAATCAATTTTCTTGTAGTTCCTTGTGATTTTTAAATTGGAATTGATTAAATAAATACAAACCTAGTATTGCATTAAATGCGGTTGCTGCAAGAACACGAAAACGTTCTACAATACCAAAATAATTGATAGGTACAATGTTCATACCTATTGCATCTACAAGCATCAATGATAATGCGATGAATGCACAAATAGATAGGGATTTGTATTTTGTATATCCACTAATCATGATTGTGATTAATGAAGTGATTGAAAGGATAACAACGACAATCGTTACAACAACATGCATTATATCTTGGAATGTACCAGCATATCCAGCTTGTGTAAGAGGAAACATCTCATAACCAACGATCGAAAACCAATTCATAATCGCAAATAGATAAATACCAAAGCGCAAAGGTTTTGTGAGCTTACCCTGAATAAAGATACAAACCATCATAATTGATACAATTCCACATGGACCTGTTAAAGAGTTGAGTTAGTTCCAAAGAGTTAATGATGGAGCGTTAGTAGCACTCAAATCACTAACTGCTTGAGCCATCCAATTATAACCTGGATAAGCAAGTGGAGAGAATACATCAGCTGAAAGATAAGAGATAAAACTAATCAATCCAAGTAGACCGAGATAATTCATTAAATTCGAATAATACCGTTGCGTGTATAATGCTGCGAATTCTTTGTTTCTAAATTGCTCAATCGTTAAGGATTTTCGAAAATTACTAA
Organism: Anaerorhabdus sp.; assembly: GCF_036637135.1. Classification (GTDB taxonomy): domain Bacteria; phylum Bacillota_I; class Bacilli_A; order Erysipelotrichales; family Erysipelotrichaceae; genus Anaerorhabdus. The sequence goes on from NZ_JAVWNC010000069.1 coordinate 763, forward strand.
TCGTTTTGTCATGAATAGAATAAGAGATTAAGTCGTGAACCTTTTGAACTAAATCTTCAGTTGATATTTTGTTAAAGACGGATGTATCTTTTTCTGATTCATATAAATGCATGTTCATAGAATGCATTTGTTCATCATACTTCATTTGCATGTTTAACATAATCCCATCAAAGATAGCTTGCTTATTCTTGAAATGCTTATCAAGAGAGGGTGCTTTTATACCAACCTCTAATGCAATTTGTTCGACACTAACAGCATCATAACCACTCTTTGAAAATAATGTCAAAGCACAATCCATAATTCTTTCTTTAGTATTCATCGACTACCTCGTTGGCTAATAAACGTTAGCTACATTATAGGCTAATGATTATTAGCTGTTAATTTAATTTTAGTGAATGAACAAAATACAAAAATTAACCAATGGTTAATAAAAAGAGTCGTTAACTTAATTTCTACTCAATTGTATTCAATGGATATGTCCGTTAGAATAGAAGTATCAAATGGCCGATTGATTAAAAGAGGAGAAAACATGAAAATAAATGAAATTATTAAGAAGAAGAGAAAAGAACTTGGATTAACTCAAGAAGAAATAGCTACTGCATTAAATGTTTCAACCCCTGCGGTGAATAAATGGGAAACGGGGAACTCTTATCCGGATATTACACAATTACCATCACTTGCACGTTTACTTAAAATCGATATCAATACTCTGTTGGATTTTCAAAAAGAGATTTCGCGTGAGGAAATGGGAGAAATAGTTAATCGTATTTCTGAAATAGGATATGTAGATTTTGACAAAGCATATGCAATAGCAATTGAAGCGCTTTATGAATATCCGAATAATGATGAACTTGCGGTATCTATAGTTGGTGTTTTAAAAGGATTACTTATGATGGTTCCTGTTGATAATCCGGAAGCAGTTCATAGTAAAATTGATGAAATACTGATGAAAGTGATTGAAAGTCAAGACATTCAAAGTAAATCATATGCTGCTCAAATGTTAGTTGTAGATGCATTACAAAAGAAGAACTTTGAGGATGCGAAAATGTATTTAGAAAAAATACCAGAGATTCGTTTTGATAAGAAACCACTCGAATTAAGTGTGTATAGGGCGCAAGAGAATGATTCCGCTGCTTTGGAATTAATAGAAAAAGAAATATTTAGTTTCTCGAATAAATTAGAAAGTTATTTGTTTAACTTGCATGAAATTGCTTCAAAGAAAAATAACTTAGAAGATATGGCATACTATAGAAATCTTTTAATTGATTTCACCCGTTTATTCGGTATTAATGACTATATACCCTGTATCATAGAATTTAGGGAGAACATTTTGGCAGGAGATCGTGATAAGATGTTGGATTCAATTGAAAAATTAACAACTGAACTTGAAAAACCACTTGGTTCAGAAATAAAGAAAATCTATGAACATGTGCCTATGAAGAATAAAAATCAACAATTCACAAATACAATGATTCAAAGTATCTTAATTCAAATTTCAAAAGACGAAGAAACAAGATGTCTTATGGAAGACCCACGTTTTTTAAAACTAGTTGCGAAATATGACGAAGTATCCTAAGGGGTACTTTTCATTTGTAAAGATACAAATTTGCACTAAAATGGCGAGAATGTTATAATAATTCCAGTATTTTGAAAGGATGTGTGAAAATTGGACGATTCACCTATACCCATTAGGCTTAGGGAAAACTATGCAGTAATTTCCCTTGAAAAACTCAATGTCAAACAAAGACTGCATTTTATGCGTGCTTAATTTTACACTATGTTTAATATTGAAGTTTAATAAAGGAGAAAATTATGAATAGTTCTGTACAATTTTTAGTTATCATATTATGTGTTTTAATCTTGTTTTCAGCGTACTTTAGTGCGACGGAGACAGCTTTTTCATGTTCTAACCGTATTCGATTAAAGAATATGCTGAATAATGGGAATAAGACTGCAGGTAGAGTTTTAAAACTTCTTGATAACTATGATGACCTGATTTCAACCATTTTAATTGGAAATAATATTGTGAATATTGGTAGTGCTACCATTGCTACTGTTATCTTTACAAAGATATATGGAGATGCAGGGGCATCAATATCAACATTAGTTATGACAATTGTAGTTTTAATATTTGGTGAAATTACACCAAAAAGCATGGCAAAAGAAAATCCTGAACAATTCGCTATGTTTAGTTCAGCATTTATTCAAGTCCTTGGTTATATCTTTTTACCACTAAATTGTTTATTTTCTGTTTGGAAGAATTTAATTAAGAAGATGTTTAAATTCAAACAAGAAGATACAGATACACAAGATGAACTACTCACAATGGTAGAAGAAGCTGAGAGTGAAGGTAATCTTGAAGCACATGAGAGTGACTTAATAAGTGCGGCAATTGAATTTAATGATTTAGATGTAAAAGATATTCTTACTCCTCGTGTTGATTTAATTGCGGTGGATATTAAGAGTCCTCTTATCGATATTGAAAAGGTATTTCGTTTTAATTCATTTTCACGTTTACCAGTCTATGAAAATTCAATTGATAATATTGTGGGATTTATTCATGAGAAAGATTTCTATAATTTATACTACAATGAAAAAGGTCCGTTAAAATCAATTATTAAAACACTGATTTTTACAAATCTACATGTGAAAATATCAAGTCTGTTAAAACAACTTCAAAGTTCAAAGATTCATATGGCTATTGTGTTGGATGAGTATGGAGGTACTTCTGGTATTATTACTCTTGAAGATATTTTAGAAGAACTTGTAGGGGATATTTGGGATGAACATGATATTGTAGTTGAGTATTATAAACAACTTGAAGATCATGTTTATTTAGTTGAATGTGATGCAGAGTTAGAAGATATGTTTGAACGATTTGACGTGAAAACAGATGAAGAATTTGAAATGATTACAGTAAGTGGATGGGTAATTCACAAATTGGACCATATTCCATGTGTTGGTGAAACATTTAGTTATAAGAATCTGGATCTTACTGTTACAAAATCAGATGCACGTAAAGTTAATGAAGTTAAAGTTGTAGTTAACGAGATTGTTGAAGAAGACGAAAAAGAGAAGAAAAAGAAGTAATTAATACTTTTTATCAAGAAATCCTTGTGCTATAATACGTACAAGGATTCTTTAATTTGATACGAGATGTCAAAAAGATATAGCGAACATTTGCACATCTAAAGATCCTTAGGGGTCTTTTTTTCATGAAATGACCCCATTGAAAGGGGCGACGATATGTCACAAAAAGTTGAAATGATTCTAGATGTAAATGAAAAACCGAATTTGGCGAAATGGACACTACTTAGTTTCCAACACGTATTTGCGATGTTTGGGGCAACAATTTTGGTTCCAATTTTAACAGGATTTCCAGTTTCAGTAGCGTTATTTGCTTCAGGTTTAGGAACAGTTATCTATTCCGTTATTACAAAATTCAAAGTACCAGTTTATTTGGGGTCAAGTTTTGCCTACATTAGTGCAGTTGTTATTGCGGTTGAAGCAATGGGTGGAAGTGTTGATGCTTCCCAAACTGGATTGATGTTGGTAGGGTTAATCTATGTAGTAGTAGCGTTGGTGATTAAGTTTATAGGTAAAGATTGGATTGATAAGTTATTACCACCCATTATCATTGGTCCTATGATTGCGGTTATCGGGTTAGGTCTTGCAGCTAATGCAGTAGGAAATGCTGGATTTGTTGAAGGTGGAACTTGGCAAGCTATGACAGTTGCGATCTTAACGTTCACAATTACTGCATTCATTAGTACAAAAGCAAAAGGATTTTTCAAAATAATTCCATTCTTATGTGGTATCTTAATCGGATATGTTATCGCATGTTTCTTGGGTATCGTTGATTTTTCTCAAGTTACAAGTGTCATTGAATCAGGTCAATTCTTCGCATTACCACAATTTATTTTCCCATTTCAAGTAGGTGATTTTAAAACTTATAATATTTATTTTGGTCCTGAAACATTCGCAATTCTTCCAGTGGCACTAGTAACAATTGCGGAACACATTGGAGATCATACTGTATTAGGTAAGATTTGCGGTCGTAACTTCTTAAAAGATCCAGGATTAGATAAGACATTAATGGGGGATGGGATTGCTACAGCGGTATCAGCGTTCCTAGGTGGACCTGCAAATACAACATATGGTGAAAATACAGGTGTTATTGGTATGACAAAAGTTGCATCTGTCTATGTAACGGTAGGGGCTGCAGTTATCGCGATGTTACTATCATGTTGTACAATTGTATCAGCGTTTATTCAAACAATTCCAAATGCAGTACTAGGCGGTATGAGTATTCTACTATACGGTGTTATTGCTTCAAATGGTCTACGTGTTTTAATTGATAATAACGTTGATTTCTCTAAACAAAGAAACTTAATTATTGCGAGTGCGATGCTTGTTATTGGTTTAGGTGGTGCACTATTACCACTTGGACGATTTGTAACACTTAGTGGTACAGCATTGTCCGCAACAATCGGTATAATCCTAAATTTAGTATTACCAAAGGAATAAGTATTACCATTTAGCGCAAGGGAAACCTTGTGCTTTTTATTTTGTCTTAAATTTGATACACTATACAAGGTGATAAACATGCAACAATACTTTATAAAAGGTAAATTAGAACAAGGAAAACAAATTGATTTTGATAAGGAACAAAGCCATCACATAAAAGATGTTTTAAGAATGAAAGAGGGTAATATCATTCGCCTTGTTAATGAAGATAGAGAAGCAGTGTTTGCTTCTATCTTTTATCGTGATAAAGAAGTCTATGCTATTTGTAATGAAATGGATCCAAATTCAAATGATATGAAATGTCATGTCACTCTGTGTGTGGGTTTAATTAAAAAAGAAAAGTGGGATTATTTGCTCCAAAAATGTACTGAACTTGGAGTAGGTACAATTGTTCCTTTTGAATCAAGTAGAACAGTTGTGAAATCAAAAGATGAAAAGGTTACAAAGAAACAAGAACGTTGGAATAAAATTCTACTTGAAGCATCGGAACAATGTAAAAGAAATTCTTGTCCAATTTTAGTTGAACCCATTCAATTTAAAAATATAATTCAATATAAATCAGAATTAAATTGTATCGCATATGAAGATGCAAAATATATAGGAGAGAAACTAAAAGACTGTTTACAATCGCAATCATCGATTACTGTTGTCATAGGTCCTGAGGGTGGTTTTGACCAAAATGAAGTCAATTTATTGGTAAATGAAGGATTTCATTGTATTTCATTAGGAAAAAGAATACTAAGAGCAGAAACAGCGACAACGTATGTGTTGAGCGCAATAGATGCTTTAGTAGAGTAGTTGGAGGAATAAGTAATGCGTTATGCAATATCATGCCTTGGATGCAAGGTTAACACATATGAGGCGGAAAGTATTGGACAATCTTTAAGAGGATTAAATTTTCAAGAGGTTGATTTTAAAGAAGAAGCAGATGTTTATTTAATATTTACATGTGCTGTAACAAATACTGCTGCAAGTAAATCAAGACAAAAAATAAATCAAGCTATTCGTCAAAATGAAAATGCAATACTTTGTGTTGTTGGATGTTATGTTCAAATTAATGCTGAAAACATGAAAGAGAATGAACATATTGATATTTTAGTTGGATCTAGTCATAAGCAAGATATTCCTCAACTAATTCAAGAAGTGTTAGTGAAACGAGAAAAGAAAGTTCTTGTTGAAGATGTACGAAAAGAGGCAGAATTTGAAACATTGAGTTTGTCACATTTTGAACATCAAACACGTGCTTATATGAAAATACAAGATGGATGCAACCAATTTTGTAGTTATTGCATCATCCCTTATGCAAGGGGTAAAGAACGCTCTTATCCATTGGAAAAAGTAATTGAGACTGCAAGGGGATTATCAAAGAATCATGCTGAAATCGTACTTGCAGGCATTCATACGGGAAGATATGGTCGAGATCTCGATACAAATCTGGCTACATGCCTTAAAGAAGTACTAAATGCTGCTCCAAACATTGAACGAATTCGTATCTCATCTATTGAAATTACAGAGATTACAGATGAACTTATTGCACTCATGAAATCAACAACGCGTATTGCTAGACATCTACATATACCAATTCAATCTGGATGTAATGCAACACTTCAAAGAATGAACCGTCCCTATACAAAAGAGGAATTCATTCAAAGAATTAAAGAAATTAGAGAACAATTACCACATATTTCAATTAGTACAGATTTAATTGTTGGATTCCCTCAAGAATCTGAAGAAGAGTTTGAAGAAACAATTCAAACCATGAAAGACTGTGCGTTTAGTTTTATGCATGTATTCCCGTTCTCAAGTAAAACAGGAACAGTGGCAGAAAAAATGCAAGGTCAAATTAATGACAAGATGAAGAAAGAACGTGTACAAACTTGTAGTAAGTTATCAAAAAACTTATACTATGGGTATAAATCATCATTTATAAACAAAGAAGTAGCTGTATTAATAGAAGAACACAGGGGAAATCAATCGTTTGGACATTCAAGTGAATATGTACCGATTCTAGTTGATGGAATTCACGAAAGAAATAAAATGATTACTGTTAATGTGGCATCAATGTTAGATGATGAACTAATTGGAAAAGTAAAGGGGTGAACTGTTGCATGAAACTAAATTCAATATTTGAAAATGCACCAGAATTAGAAATTCAAGGTCTCATGGCGGATAGTCGTAAAAGACGTCCTAATTCAATCTTCTTTTGCGTAAAAGGAATGATGAATGATGGACACCGTTTCGTTGAACAAGCAATCAAAAATGGAGCTATATGTATTGTATATAGTGACCCAATTGAAGATATGGATCCTACGGTGACTTATGTAAGAGTAAAAGATGTATTAACTGCTTATAATCAAATTGCTAATTTGTATTATGATAAGCCATCAGAAAAATTAATAACTTTTGGTGTTACTGGTACAAATGGTAAAAGTTCAGTAGCAAGTTTAATAAAGAATATTTTAAATGACACAGTACCTACAGGTTATATTGGAACAATATCAATAGAGTATGGCAACGTTAAGTTACCACCACTTTTAACTACACCTGAAATTGATGACTTGCATGGTGTATTACATGATATGGTTGCGGCTGGCATGAAAGCTTGTGCTTTAGAAGTTAGTAGTATTGGACTTGAACAAAGAAGAGTAGATTCAATTGATTTTGATGTTGCTTTATTTACGAACTTAACACATGATCATTTGGATTACCATGGTACAATGGAAAATTATTTTTCTGCAAAGAAAAGTTTCTTTGACAAATTAAAACCATCAGCTTTTGCGATTACGAATGTGGATGATCCTTATGGACTGGCCATAGTAGAGGATACAAAAGCAAAAGTAATTACTTATGGTATTAAAAAAGAAGCAGATTATCAAGCTATTGATATTCAAATATTAAGAAGTGGAACTATCTTTACAATGAAATGCTTTGATGAGACATATCGTGTTGAAACAAATTTAGTAGCGACATTTAATATTTATAATTTACTCGCATCAATTGCAGCCTTACATACTAAAGGACTTACAATGGATGCAATTCTTCCTAAACTTAATCGATTTCAACAAATTGAAGGAAGAATGGAAAGAATTGATGAAGGACAACCTTATAACGTCATCGTTGACTTTGCACATACGCCAGATGGTATTATGCAAGTTATGGAATATGGTGCACGTATTACACCAAAAGAAAATCGCATTATCGCAGTATTTGGTTCTGCAGGTAAACGTGATTTCAAGAAACGTCCAATATTTGGAGAGATTGCAGATAAGTATTGTGATATGATTATTTTGACAGAAGATGATCCACGTGATGAACGTGTGTATGATATCGCTCAAGAAATTGCTGCAGGTATTAAAAAGACAAATTATATTATTATTGAAAGTCGTTTTGATGCAATACGCCAAGCCGTTGAAATGGCAAATGAAAATGACACAATTCTAATACTAGGTAAAGGGGATGAAATCTTCATGTATGGAGAATTCGGTAGAGAACCCTATCTAGGGGATCATCGTGTTGCAAGAGAAATGATTAAGAAGTATTACTATGGTGAAGGAGATATAACAAATGAAACTGAATAAAACAATTGACCACACATTACTAAAACAAAACAGTACAGAAGCACAATTGATTCAATTGTGTAAAGAAGCAAAGGAAAATGACTTTGCTACTGTATGTGTAAATCCATGTTGGATTGAATTATGTAAGAATGAACTTAAAGGAACTGATGTAGGTGTATGTACAGTAATTGGGTTTCCTCTAGGTGCAATGACGACAGCATCAAAAGTATTTGAAGCAAAGAATGCAGTTGAAATTGGTGCAGATGAAGTAGATATGGTTTTAAATATTGGTGCACTTAAAGACAACAAGATGGATTATGTTGTGAATGAAATCAAAGCAATCAAAGAAGCAGTGGGAAATCATTGCCTTAAAGTAATTATCGAAACATGTTTATTAACAGATGAAGAAAAAGTAAGAGCTTGTAAAGCAGTTGTTGAAGCTGGAGCTGATTTTGTTAAGACATCTACTGGATTCTCTACATCAGGTGCAACGATTGAAGATGTACGTTTGATGAAAGAAACAGTTGGAAATGCATGTAAAGTTAAAGCTGCTGGTGGTGTTCGCAGTCATGATGATTTAGTAAAAATGATTGAAGTTGGAGCTGATCGTATAGGTACTAGTAGTGGTGTAAGTTTACTACAAGGCGAAAAAGTTCAAAATAATGCTTATTAATATTGCTTTTTATACTGTGATTTGCTAAAATATCAATGCATGCATCAGAAGGGGGGTTATTAAATGCCAAGAGTTGTACTTAAAGAGAACGAAGGACTGGATGACGCTTTACGTCGTTTCAAACGTCAAGTTTCTCGCAACGGAACCCTTGCTGAGGCTCGCAAAAGAGAGTTTT
>NZ_JAVWNC010000070.1:0-9465 GCF_036637135.1 Anaerorhabdus sp.
TTTCCTTCTGTTGAAAGACGTAACATGATTTCTCCCATTGTTATGATTTTCATAATAACCTCCTACATCTTGACGTCAGGATTGATTAAATGGAATTTAAATCCTGCGATGTCTAAGTCTAAGTATGCAAAATTGATTTTATTCGTTTTCTTATTTCTTGTGATGGTTTCTTCTATTACGTTGATTCCGATCTTCTTAAGTTGATAGAGTGCACGTTCTGGATATGGAGTATATATAGCGATATGTCCTTTATCACCTGGACCTTTTGCATGGAGTAATTCGAAACCTTCACCGGCAAAGGCACTCTTTGGTTTTTCGTATAATTTGAATCCAAAACTATCACAAAGTATTTTCGCAAACTTAACTGCATCATCCTTTGAATCGTTATTTATACCGATATGAATCAAACGGTAGGATAATAAATTTTTGATTGCTTCTTTTGTTTTTAGTTCAATTGCATCCCAATCTTTAGCGTCAACTAAGTCTTGAGGTAACATAAATGATCCGCCAATCGCATCAACACAAGGAAGTGATAAGTAGTCATGCATGTTATTTGGATTAATTCCACCGGTTGGCATAAAGTGCATTGTTGAATAGGGAGCACTTAAATCTTTAATGCGTTTTGCACCACCACTACTTTCTGCAGGGAAGAATTTTACGGTATCTAAACCAAGAGATAAAGCTTTTTCAATTTCAGATGCAGTAGATACACCTGGTACCACAAGAACATTATGATGAATACACCATTGGACTACTTCTTCATTTAATCCAGGGGTAATAATGAACTTTGCTCCTGCTTTGACTGCTGCTTCTGCTTGGCTAATGGTCAGCACAGTTCCAGCGCCTACTAATATTTCTGGGTATGTTTTTACAACATCGCTTATGGCTTGTTGTGCGTGTTCGCTTCTAAATGTAATCTCAGCACAATTAATTCCGCCTTTGCTTAATGCGTTAATCATGGGTAGAGTGTCACTTGGGTCATCAATCCTAATAACTGGAATGATTCCGATATCTGATAATTCTTTTAGTAATGGATGCATAATACACGACCTTTCTTTTACAAAACCAAGTAAACCTTAGTAAACTGGTTTATTCGTTATTATAATAGTCGCATTTACAAATTATGTCAAGCAATTAAAAAACTCCTTTAAATAAAGAGTTTATTGGTGTTTTGAAAAAAGTATTTGACAAGTAAAGGATTTGAAAATATAATGACAGTGCATAGTAAACTAGTTTATGTGAAAGGAAAACCAAACATGAGAACAGTACAAATTGAAGAAATTAGTAAGAAAGAGGAATTCCTAGGTACAAATCCACTAACAAAAGAAGAGTTAAATGAAGCAATCCAAGAAGTAATCAAACAAATCGACTTAAACATGGAATATTTACAAGATAAGTTTCCAGCACCTGCAACAAAAGGTCTTAAGTATCCAATTATTGATTGCATAGAATGGACAGATGGTTTCTGGACAGGAATGCTTTGGTTAGCTTACGAAGTGACAGGAGATGAGAAGTATAGAAAACATGCAGAAGCAAATATTCTAACTTTCAAACATCGTATTGAAAATCGTATTGAAGTTGATCATCACGACTTAGGTTTCTTATATACACCAACATGTGTTGCGGCATATAAGTTAACAGGTAGTGAAATTGCAAAAGAAACTGCGATACTTGCAGCGGACAAGCTAATTGAACGATTCCAAGAAAAAGGGGAATTCATTCAAGCTTGGGGTGAATACAACAATCCAGACCATTATCGTTTTATTATAGATTGTTTATTAAATATCCCATTACTTTATTGGGCAACTGAGGTAACAGGTAATAAGAAGTATGAAGAAATTGCGCGTAAACATTTTGAAACAAGTATCAATAATGTTATTCGTGATGATGCAAGTGCATATCATACATTCTATATGAACCATGAAACTGGTGAACCACTAAGAGGAGCAACACGCCAAGGATATAGCGATGATTCTTCTTGGGCTAGAGGTCAAGCTTGGGGAGTATATGGCTTAGCACTAAATTATAAATATACAAAAGAAAAAGGAATCTTCGGTTTATATGAAGGTATGACAAATTACTTCTTAAATCGTTTACCAGATGATAACGTTTGTTACTGGGATTTAATCTTTATCAACGAAGCAAAACAATCTAGAGATTCAAGCGCTGCAGCAATTGCTTGCTGTGGAATGAATGAGATGGGTAAATATTTGGATGATGAAAATTCAAAAGTTTATCAAGGAGCTACAAATAACATTTTACGCTCACTAATCCATAACTATACAAGCAAGATGCATGAAGAAGGAGACCCTGTTCTATATCATGGTGTTTATTCATGGCATAGTGGAAAAGGAGTCGACGAAGGAAACACATGGGGTGATTACTACTATTTTGAAGCGTTAGTACGTATGGCAAAACAGTGGGATCCATATTGGTAGTAGAAAAAAGGAGGAATGAAAATGAGTGCGCCAAACATTATCATGACAAGAATTGATGAAAGATTAATTCATGGCCAAGGGCAAATTTGGATAAAGGTATTAGGATGTAATACAGTCATAGTCGCGAATGACAGTGTTGCAGAGTCACCAGTTGAACAAACATTAATGAAAACTGTTGTACCTGAATCAGTTGCGGTAAGATTTTTCCCAATTCAAAAAGTCATTGATGTTATTCACAAAGCAAGTCCACAACAAACAATTTTCTTAATTATTAAAAATTTAGATGATGCATTGAAACTTGTTCAAGGTGGAGTTCCAATTACGCACATCAACATTGGGAACATTCACAATGCTGAGGGAAAAGAAAAAGTAACACGTTCAATATTTTTGGGAGAGAATGATCGTGCTATGTTACGTACTTTGATTAATGATTATAAAGTAACATTTGATACAAAAACTGTACCAAATGAAGGTAACAATAGTGCAGAAGTAGATATAAATAAATTTATATAGGAGGAGAACAAAATGGAAATTACTATCATTCAAGCAGTCCTGATTGGACTGTGGACAGCTTTCTGTTTTTCAGGGATGCTGTTAGGTATTTATACAAACAGATGTATCATTTTATCATTTGGGGTTGGAATAATTCTAAATGATATGCCAACTGCTTTATCAATGGGGGCATTAGCTGAGTTAGCTTATATGGGATTCGGTGTTGGTGCTGGTGGAACAGTTCCACCAAATCCAATTGGTCCAGGTATTTTTGGAACACTTATGGCAATTACAAGTAAAGGAAATATTACTCCTGAAGCTGCACTTGCTTTATCTACACCAATCGCTGTAGCAATTCAATTTGCTCAAACATTTGCTTATACTGCATGTGCTGGAACACCAGAGAGTGCTAAAAAAGCAATCCTTGCTGGTAACTTTGGTAAATTTAAAGTTGCTGCAAATACAACAATCGTATTATTTGCTGTCATTGGATTTGCACTAGGTTTTGGTGGTGCCTTATCAATGGATGGTATTTTAAAACTAGTAGATTATATTCCACCACTTTTACTTAATGGATTAACAGTAGCAGGTAAAATGTTACCAGCTATCGGATTCGCAATGATTTTATCTGTTATGGGTAAAAAACAACTTGTACCATTCGTATTACTTGGATATGTTTGTGCATCATATTTAAAACTTCCAGTAATTGGTATTGCTATCGTGGGTACAATCTTTGCATTAATTGATTATTATAGAGAACCAAAAGTAGTAGAGGTAGCAGCAGAAGGAGGAAATCAAGATGAGTGGATCTAATAAATTAACAAAGAAAGATTATATTACTACATCACTTCGTGCTTTCTTCTTACAAAATGGATTTAACTATAGTAATTATCAAGGTACAGGATATGCAAGTGTTATCTATCCTGCAATTAAAAAAATCTATGCAGATGAACCAGAAAAACTAAAACAAACCATGGTTGATAGTTGTGATTTCTACAACACAAACCCACACTTCTTACCTTTCATTACAAGTTTACATTTAGTTATGTTAGATAATGGAATGAGTGAAGAAGAATCTCGTGGTATTAAGATGGCTTTGATGGGTCCTCTTGCAGGAATTGGTGATTCATTATCTCAATTCTGTCTTGCTCCATTATTCTCTACAATTGCAGCTTCACTTGCAGCTGAAGGATTAATAGCTGGACCAATTATCTTCATAGTAGCAATGAACTTCATCTTAACGACAATCAAAATAACTACAGGTTTATATGGTTATAAATTAGGTGTAAGTGTAGTTGATAAATTAAGCAAACAAATGAGTACAATTTCCAAAATCGCAAACACAATTGGTGTTACAGTAATAGCTGGTCTTGCTGCAACGTTTGTTAAAATGAATGTACCTATTAAATTTGCTGCAGGAGAATTAAATGCGGATGTAAATCAATCTATCGTTACAATTCAAGGTATGTTAGATAAAATTGCGCCAAGCTTACTTCCTATGCTATATACATTATTAGTTTATTACTTGATCAAGAAAAAAGGATGGACAACATATAAGTTAGTAATCCTTACAGTAATAATCGGTATTGCTGGATACGGTTTAGGAATCTTATCATAACAAGTAAGGAAATCTACCCAGTGTAGATTTCTTTTTGATAAAGGAGAACATATGTATAACGAATTGAAACCATTACTAACGAAGCAAGAAGAAAATAAAAAGATAATTATGTATGCCAATCAAATAGTCGAACATCAATTCTCATTTGATAAAACTTGGGATATGGAACGATGCACAACAATATATGAATTGCCCAAGATAATTGATTGGAATCAAATTTACAATGATGATGAAGAATGGGTCTTCATGCTCAATCGTTTTAGTTACTTAAAAGATTTATCGCTCGCCTATTTGATTACATCAGCAACTATTTATCCAGATAAAATTAAAGACCTAATGATGCAATGGATAGACAAACATCCAACGATGGAATATTCATTGTCAACACGTACACTGGATACTGCAATTAGACTGGAAATGTTTGAAACAATGATTCAGTTTTTAAAAGAGTTTAACTTACTTTCGGATGTTGAAGAGAAGAAAATTAAGACGAGTATTGTAAGTCAAATACAATATCTTAGAGATAACTACATCACCAAATATCGTTTGAGTAATTGGGGTAGTATTCAGTTGCTTACGTTGAATCATCTCATTCCAGAACTAGATGAAAATTATACAGAGAATTCAATCCATCAATGGGCACTAAAAGAATCGAAAGAACAACTTCATATCCAAGTGTTAAAAGATGGTATGCATTGGGAACAATCTACAATGTATCATGTTGAAGTACTTAATAATCTTCTTACAATGATTCAAAAAAATCGTACTCAACAAATTGAAATAGAATATAGCTATATTGATACAGCGATGAAAATGGTGGATGCATTGTTTGGGTTAACTTTACCTCAAGGTGTAATTGAAACCTTTGGTGATAGTGATCGAACGATGACAAAAGATGTTTTCATCAAAGCGTGTAGTATTTTGAATACAAACAAATGGAAAAAAGAAGAATGGGATATAGATGCTGACACACTTTTTGATTTGGGGTTAGATTTAGCGTTGCGATTCAAATCGTTTGAAGTGAATCACAATACACCGGTTCTATTTGATGGACATGATGCAGGAATTTATGTAGTAAAAAATTCTACAAAACCCAATGCTTCAAGTACCATGTTTATCAATGGCTCATTGGGTAGTGGACATGGACACTCGGATAATCTACATCTATCGTTGAGTTTGAATGGAATACCCTTTCTAATTGACAGTGGACGTTATACATATCGTGAAGATCACAAAGAGCGTATTCGCTTGAAATCAATGGAAGCTCATAATATCGTTCTTGTGGATGATTTACCACATTCTATACCAGATGGTAGTTGGACAAATGAATCTTTTTGTCGACCTCTAAAAACGTTTGTAAACCATAGTGATGAAGTCCATTATTATGAGTCTGGTATTCTATGTCTAGATAAAGGATATACAGTCTTAAGAAAGTTAGTTGTATTGGATATAAATATTTGGCTTCTTGTGGATGAGGTAATTTATGCAGGTAAGCATCATACAAAAACGTTTTATCATTTGGATCCAGATGTAAGTGTGGACCAAAATTACTTATTAAGCAGTCATGACGAATATCTACAAATGAACATCAATGGTGATACTAGTATCAAGGAAAGTGTGTGTTCGCTTAGATACAATGAATTATCTAAACAAAAAGTAATTGAAGTGACACATCAATTTGAAAATCATTTAATCAATTTAACTGACTTCTATCAAAAAGGTATCAAGGTTGAAGATGTTTTCATTCAACAAGGAGATAAAATTTGTAATGATCATTCGCTTTATTGTGCAAAGAAGTATATAGTGAATGAAGATGAAACAGTTGTGGTTATCCTATTCCACAAAGAAATATATAAAGGATCAAAGATATTCAGTTATGAAGGGTGTAGCTTCCATGCACAAAGTTTAGTTATTAAAACTAAGGCTGGTGTCAAAGAAGTTCATGTATTAAAATAGTAGAGTAAGATCTATTGTAAAATATGAAATAAGTAGAAATGACGAAAGGGAATACAGTGAATGAGTGATAAGTTAACAATCAAAGACATTGCGAAATTATCGGGAACATCAAAAACGACAGTCTCATTTTATTTGAATGGCAAGACTGATAAGATGTCTTTAGGTACGCAAGAAAGAATCCGAGAAATTATTGAAAAGACCAACTATCAACCAAATGTCATCGCCCGTTCATTGAATGCGAAAAGTATCCAATTGATTGGAGTTATCATCGGAGATATTACCAATACATTTGCGAATCAAATTGTTAAAGGGATTGATAATGTAGCCAAAGAAAAAAATTACCAATTAATTATTGGTAATAGTAATTATGATTTTCAAATGGAAAAAAAATACATTGAACGAATGTTGGCTATGGGTGTAGATGGATTTATTGTGCAACCAACAATTGAGTTTGAGGTAGTAGAGAAAGAATTAGGTAATAATCAAAAACCAATTGTATATATTGACTCACAATCAAGAAATTCAAAAGGACTTTGGGTTAAGACAAATAATTATGAAGCTGTACTTGAAGCAACTGAAAGTATTATTGAAAAAGGATATGAAAACTTTATTATGATTACAGCTGATCCATCTGTATTAACAACAAGAATGGAACGTGCACGTGGTTATGAAGATGCATTGAAGTTAAAAGGATATAGTGTTAAAACATTTATTGTAAATTCAGATACAAAAAGTGAAGAAATGAAAACATTCATTGAACAAAATCTAGAAGATAAAAAAACATGTATCTTTGCCCCAAATTGTTGGGTTTTACCAAAAGTGTTTGTAGCGATTAAAGAACTACGTCATTTGATGCCAGATAAGTTAGGACTTATGGGATTTGATAATTTAGAATGGACTGAATTCTCATACCCAACTGTATCAACAATTGTACAACCTGCATATGATGAAGGTGAAACAGCTGCTCGAATTCTAATTGATAGAATTGAGGGTGTAAATGAAGAGGCACCCAATCAAATTTTAAAATGTAAAACAAATTTCTGTGAATCAATAAAATAGACCGCAAGGTCTATTTTATGTAGTCTATACAAGATCTGGATTCAACAAAAGGGATAATGTAGGTAGATGCGACCTCCTTGTGCAATGAATGATTTGCGTATGCGATAAGCATATCTTCAGTTTCAAATTCACTATTCAAGCACATATCAACATTAGATGAATCTAATGTATTAATAATAAGTTCTAATTTTGCTACATGGGGTATTTGATTGATTAATGATTCAAGATGTTTCTTTGCGTTATTTTTAATGACTTCTTTTTCCTCGTTAGTATAACTTTCTTTGATTCGCCATAATACAATGTGTTTAATCATGTCTTTCTCTCCTTAATCTGATTTTGTAAAGTGCATATCTTTTGACACATACTATTGTACTATTTATACTTAAATTATGTTAGGAGAATGAGTATGAAAAAACAACACGTTGTACAAATTAGTTGCTGTTGCTCTTGTTGGATAATATAGACAAGGGTATTTTCGTACTGATTTTATGATACATAGAATAGGTAGATGCTCTTGCATAAGTAGGAGCATCTTTTATTATGGAGGATAAGTTATGTTAGAAACATTTTTAAATGGGTATTTACAAATTAGTAATTGGACAACTGTATTTTTTATCTTTTTCTTTCTTGTTGCAGTTGTGATGATTCGAAAACTAGATAAGATGGAATACAATTACACAAAGATTCTAGTTTTAGCAATGATGATTGGTGTAGTCTTAGGGTTATTGGGTAATTGGATGGCGAATGAGTATCCAACAATTACCAAAGAAGTATCTAGTTGGTATGGTTTAGTTGGTTATGGCTTTATGGACCTACTCAAGATGGTAGCAATACCTCTTGTGTTTATATCGATGATTCGAGTCATTATCACTACTAAACAAGATTTTAAGAAGTTAGCAATTCGTACAGTAATTGTACTTGCGACAACAACGGTAATTGCTTCGGTTGTGGCGATTTTGTTATCAGGTATTTTACCACTCACAGAGAGTTTAACAACCGCAACGGATACTCAAAATTCAATACGTGAGGTGAGTACATTTGTTACTACTCTACGTGGTATGATTCCAAGCAATGCAGTGGATATTTTTGCTAAAGGTAATATCTTAGCGGTTATTGTATTGGCATTTCTTTTAGGAATATCACTTAAATCACTTGAATCAAATGAGAGTGTACAACCTCTTATTCGATTGGTTGAAGCTACTTATCAATTGATACGTAAACTTGCTGTATTTATCATGGATTTAATGCCATATGCAATTATTCCTTTACTAGCGAATGTTGTAATTACACAAGGAAATTCAACAATTTTAGGGGCAATTAATTTTGTGGTTGTCTTATATGTAGCAATTATTGTGATGTTTGTGATTCACTTGGTGATTGTTCGACTTTTCAAACAACCTGTTAAAGAATATTTGAAAGCCGTTAAGAAACCATTATTACTTGCGTTTACTTCAAGATCAAGTCTTGGCACATTACCAGTTACAATAGATGCGATGACAACAAAACTACATATACCTTCAGGAATTGCGGATATCGTAGGAAGTTTTGGAGCTAATATGGGTATGAATGGATGTGCTGGTATTTATCCAACCCTTGTGGTGATTACACTTGCAACTATGCTAAAGATACCAATGGATATTTCTTTCTTTATTATGTTGGTGTTTGTGGTTGTCTTGGGTTCATTTGGTATTGCAGGAATTCCAGGTGCTGCAACCATGTCAGTCGCTATTGTTTTAACAGGGATGGGGCTTGTGGAATACTATCCGCTATTGGGTGTCATCTTAGCAATTGATCCAATCTTAGATATGGGAAGAACAATGCTAAATGTTAATGGAACATTGGTAGCTGGTGTCGTTGTGAATGAGTTAGAAAAAAAGAAATAAGAATTAGAATAAACAAGAA
>NZ_JAVWNC010000071.1:0-9115 GCF_036637135.1 Anaerorhabdus sp.
CAAGTATTTTTTTCATATTTCTCCTCCAGTAATTAAATTACTACTTTCACTATAATGAAAAATGATACTTTGTTTCTCACAAAACACTTACAACTTTCTAAAGAATTATGAAAGAAAAAAACATTGGCTAACCAATGTCTTATTTTATCTCACAAGCAATACCTACTTTTTTGTAAATTTCTTCAAACTTATCTAATGTGAATTTACCATCCGTTTTTAAATCATCTGTAAATCCAAGTTGTGGTAATACTTCTACACTTACCTTGGTTAAATCATAAACCCCTGTAATTACCGCTTGTCCATCTTCAATAACATAATTGAAGTCAATTCCTTCAAAATCTTCAAATGCTGTTTTTTGTTGTAACAATGATGATTCTAGTATTAATTCATCTTCAGGTGTTGGTAATATTATTGTTGTTGTAACAGTTGAGGATACAATCTCGTTTCCTTTGGTAGTGAAAGTTGTAACTGATGAATTTCCTTCACCCTCTTGTGTACATGTCATCATTGATGAATCCTCTTTTTTAGGTGCAGATGAACATCCTGATATTAACACCAACGCGAGTAAACTTAAGACTAACTTTTTCATAAAATCTCCTTTTACAGTTCTTCGTTCATTTTAACAGTTTCAAATAAATTGTAAAGTTGTATCACTCCTCTTGAATTTTTAAATAAAAATGATAAAATAAAAACATCTAGTTATCATAACTAGGTGCAGGAGGATTACCCTATGTACAATTATTTTAAGAAAGCACAAGATTCTATGAGTAGTTATACTCACTTTATTGGTGCAGTTTTAGGTGTTGTCTATTTAGTGGTTTTACAAATTATATCATACTCTAATCAAAAAGACATTACCGTACATGTCATATCACTTATTTTTAGTTTATCTGTCATTGCATTATACAGTTCTTCAAGTTATTATCATTATATTCCAAATGATTCTAAGAAGAAAACTTTATATCGTAAATTAGACCATTCAATGATCTATGTGCTAATCGCAGGTACATATACACCGATTGCAATTGCATATCTAGATAAACCTGCTGGTTTAATCTTCACCTTAGCAATTTGGGGTATTGCATTGTTTGGAATTATTACCAAAATCATCTGGTTGAATGCACCTCGATTACTCTATACCCTTCTTTATTTAATTATGGGTTGGGCTGTTGTATTCTATTGGCAAGGCTTTGCATCAATGCCGATTAATTGTTTAATTCTTATCGCATTAGGTGGACTTTCTTATACAATAGGTGCTATTATTTATATACTGAAAAAGCCAAATATAAATGATTTATGGGGTTTCCATGAATTGTTCCATCTCTTTATACTTTTGGGAACATTCTTTCATTTTGTGGCGATTGCAATGTTCATTGCGTAGAAAGGCCGAACTATGATACATTTAATTACTGATACATCATGTTTATACACACCTAGCGAAGCTATCCAATTAGGATTTACAGTTAATCCTTTAATTGTTACTATTGCGGGAAAATCGTACCATGAGTTTGTAGAAATTAATGCAACTGAATTTCTACAATTAATTAACGCAGGAGATTTCCCTACATCATCACAACCTACTATTGGCGAAATATTAACATCTGTTGATTTACATCGTAATGATGAAATTATCTTACTTTGTATGGCTGATGGTTTGTCAGGAACATATCAAACTGCATGTGCTGCAGTTCAAGAATTAGATCATGCATCAAATATTCATGTAATCAATTCTAAAACATTATGTGGTCCACATCGCTACTTAGTTGATCTTATACTTCAACTCATTAAAGAAGATAAGCCAATCCAAGAAATTCTTGATATCATTCAACCAAAGATTGATTCATCACAATCTTTCTTGATGCCTCAAGATTTCGATTACTTAAAACGTGGTGGACGTTGTACTCCATTAACTGCTAAAATTGGCGGTTTATTAAAATTAAAACCTGTTGTCAGACAAACACCTGATGGTTGTCGACTAGATAAGTTTGTTACTGCTCGATCATTTGATTTGGCTATCAAAAAAATTATAGCTGCATTGGAAGAAGCTAATTTCAAAACTCCACGTTTCTACATATCACACGCTTTCGCAGAAAGCCAAGCAAAACAAATTATGGACATCATTAAAAGCAAATTTCCAACAAGCGTTGTTGAAATATTAGAATTATCTTGTGCCTTTATAACACAAGGTGGACCTTATTGTATCGCCATACAAGCAATCGAAGAATAGAAATAATCTCTATTCTTTTTTCTATCATAGGAGATGGTCAATGAAAAAAATAATATGTATTGGTTTAACTTTACTATTGATAGGTTGTTCCAATGACAACAAACTGATTATTGATAAATTAAAAAAACAAGAATTCACTTGCGAGAAGAATGTTTGTTACCTTGATTCATGGGTAACCGGAGTATATGATTCTTTTGACTTTAATAATGACATTACATGGACTACTATGATTGCACAATGTGATACGCTTGACTTTAGTGGTGCCACATTTATAATTAACTTTTCTAAAGAAACTCTAACAATTAATGAAAATGAAGATATTTACAATTGCACTTTTGATCCTAAAACACGAAAAATTAAAGAGTGTTCTCAAAATTATGAAAATGCACAACTCGTTTTAGATACCCTTTTTACGAATCTGGAACAATTTAGTTTAACATATCAAGAATTAAAATAAGGAGCGACTATGAATTCATTTCTTTTTTCAGATGACAACAAAAGATATCACACATGGAACTATTACCTTCGTCACAAATTTAATTCAAAGGTTGTAAAAGTCGCATTGAATGCTGGTTTTACTTGCCCGAATCGTGATGGTAAAAAAGGTTTTGGTGGATGTACTTTTTGTAATGATGTAGGAAGTGGTAATTTCACGCAACCATCCAGCATGGATTTACTTGATCAATACCATGCAGGACGAGAAGTCATGGAGAAGAAATGGCCAAATAGTTTAACCATTCCCTATTTTCAATCCTACACCAATACATATGGTTCATTGAAACGTATAAAAGAATGCTTACAACCCTTTCTTACTTTAGATGAAGTTGTAGCAATCGCGATTGGAACACGTGCTGATTGCCTTGAACAAGAGAAACTAGATTATCTAAATGAATGTTGTAAAACAAAAGAAATTTGGATAGAAATTGGATTACAAAGTAAATATGATTCAACTGCAAAAGCAATTAACCGTGGTCATAACTTTGATGAATTTGTTGATTGCATCAATAGAATTAAAAAAACAAACTGTAAAGTTTGCGTACACTTAATCAATGGGTTACCTGGCGAGACTAAAGAAATGATGATTGAAACCGCTAAAGCATGTAATGCATTGGATATTGACGCAGTTAAGATTCATATGCTTCATATTACTAAGAATACACAACTTTTTCGTTCGTATGAAAAATTACCTTTTCATATCTTAACACGTGATGAATATGTAGATATAGTGTGTGATCAACTTAAGGAACTAAAACCAACTATTATTATCCAACGACTCACTGGTGATGCCATCAAAGAAGAATTAATAGAACCAGCATGGACTCTTAAGAAAACCATTGTACTTAATGAAATTGATAAAAAGATGGCTAGAGAGAATATTACTCAAGGAATGAATACGACATGGAAAATATAAATACTACTTGCCATCGACTCTTAAAAGAAGTATTAACTACAGATATGACTGCGATTGATGCAACATGTGGTAATGGAAACGATACTTACTTCCTATGTAAGCATTGTCACCATGTTTATGCCTATGATATTCAAGAAGCAGCAATTAAAAACACTCAAGAACGATGCAAAGACTTTTCCAACTTGACACTTTATCACACTAGTCACGAAGATATAATTAAACTCAATTGTACCATCGATGTAGTCCTCTTCAATTTTGGATATTTACCAAAAAGTAATTCTACAATTATTACTCAACCTACCTCTTCAATAAAGGCACTTGATGCTTGTGATCATTTACTAAAAGAAAATGGTTTGATGATGTTGGCATGTTACATTGGTCATCCAGGTGGTATAGAAGAACATCATGCGATTCATAATTGGATTGTTCAACATGATTATATAGTTGATACTTATCAAAATAATTATGAAAATGCACCTATTTTATATTATTGTAAGAAAAGAAAAAGAACCTAAACGGTTCTATTTCTTTTTTTATATATAAGGGGATAGAATGTATGTACAATAATCATTAAGGGGATTTTTGAATACTGTACATTTCAAGAGTGTTCCTCTTGATGACTATACTATACACAATATCTATCGTTGTAATTTGTTAAAAATATGGAAAATTATGTGATTTAGTCAATTAATCCAGTTAGGTTCGCAATAATGTAGGTTGGTTTGATATCCAAACGATAACAATCTTCCATGTTATGAACTCCCGTTGTAACAAATACAGTTTCTATACCTGCATTATTACCACATAAAATATCAGTTTCAAGATTATCACCTACAATAACTGCATTCTCCTTGGCAACTTTTGCATAACGTAAAGCGCCTTCAATAATTGCATTATGTGGTTTTCCAACCTTTATGGACTCACTATTGGTTGCATATTCAAACATCGCTACTACGCTTCCATTACCAATATTAACACCCTTTTCTGATAAAAGAAGACGATCATTATTTGTACCAACTAATTTACAACCATCCTTAACTAAACGTACTGCATAAGAATAATCTTGATAAGTAGCTTGACGATCTAATCCAATAAACAAGAAATCTGCTTTATCTGGATTAATATGAAAACCATTTGATAACAAGGCTTGTTTCAACCCCTCCTCCCCAATGTAATAAGCTTCTTTCTTTGTTGGATATTCTCTTGCTACCCTTTCAGCTGCTGCCATTGCAGAAGTATAGAAATGATGAGGTTTAATATCTGTAAAGCCCATCTTTAACATATGATTACACGCTTGCTCTTGAGTCCTTGATGAATTATTTGTTAAGAAATAAAATTCAATATTATTATCCAATAAATAATTAATCCAACGTATAGCACCATCAATAACTTTTGTACCCCAGTACATTGTTCCATCCAAATCAATAAAATAACATTTTTTATCCATATTATCATCCTCACCTGTCCACAAATAGTATATAATAGAGACAGTCTTTTTTAAAGGACAGTTTAAGAATTGAGGTTACAATGAAAGTTTGGCAAAAAATTTTACTAATACTTACTATTTTAGTATTTTTAATAGGTGGACTTTATTACGATGCATTTTATGTAGCACCTAGTCGTTTTATTGTGCGTTATGAAACAATAACTTCTAAAAAAATACCGGATCAACTCAACGATGTGAATGTACTCTTCTTCTCTGATGTTCATTATAATTCATTCATGGATGCAGAACGATTTGATCAAGTGGTACAACTAATCAATGATACTTCTGCAGATATTGTCATATTCGTAGGTGATTTAATTGATCATCCATCAAATAACATACCATCAGAAGAAGTAATTTCAAAAATTACAGAACAGTTAAAATCAATTTCTGCACCACTAGGAAAGTTTGCGGTTTTAGGCAATCATGACCTAGAGTCAAGTACATCTAAAGACTTAGTAACAAGTATCTTACATAACGCAGATTTTGAATTACTGACTAACCGTTCAATACTAATAAGAAACAAGGGATCTGAAGCTATATCGCTAATTGGCATCGATTCTCAACTACTTGGTAATCCTGACTTAACAACAGCATTTGCGTCTGTTTCTCCAAATATATTTAATATCGTTATTTCTCATACACCTGATATCGCTGATTCATTGACACCCGACTTAGTCGATCTACAAATATCAGGACATAGTCATGGTGGACAAGTCTACTTTCCGATAGTTGGATCACTTTACACTGCACCTAATGCAGAAATCTACAATAAAGGTAAATACAATATTAATGATCAATTCACACTCGATGTTATGAATGGCGTCGGGACTACAAGAATGGATGTTCGGTTTCTATCTGATGCAGAAGTCGTTGTTTATCGACTAAAGAAAACTATAGAATCTACCCCTACACCCGTTACTGAATAGTTAAACAAAAGATGAGCAATGCTCATCTTTTAACGTGGTTCAACAACAATTGTTTTTTCATATTCCTTTTCCACAAGTAGCTCTCTAATTTCTTGATAACGCTCATCACTTAGATAAATATTAAAGTATGATGATGGATCCTCTGCATAACCCACCTGCAGCAAATTCACCTCATCCTCTGAATAAGCGAAATTTTTGTTACCTGTTGCATAATAATCATTCAATGTGGTTTCAACTTCATCTTTGATGATCATCATTAGTTTTTCATCACTTGTCGTTACTTGCCATGTTTCATAAGAAGAGGAATTGTCAATTTTTTGTTGCATATAGAAATTCCTAAAATCTCTTCGTAATACTAACCATTCCTCTAATCCAAACGCTTCAGTTTTCATAAATACAAAGCGAAATCCACTTAAACCTAGAAATAGTGCTACAAAGACAAGGAAAGCATTCTTTGTAAAAACTAACTTCCTTTGATAAATACTCAAACCAACAATATAGAGAACAACAACGAAAATGAATAAAATATGATTTTCAAAAACATTAGCTGCTACAAGCACCATCATGAACAGGATTGTTAGCCAAATCACTGGTACTTTCGTTATCCACCAAACTGTTGATTTCTGATTTGCTAATTCTGTACCATGTGTTTGAATTCTTTTTAACATTAATCGATATAGAATTATGGCGATAAGTATCCACATTATAAATGTAATTACTAATAATAGGGTTTGTGTAACCTCTATTACTTGATCACCATAGAGAAAAAAGTAAGTACATTTCGATATGAATTCCTTTGGAAATCCTATTGGCGAAAGTACAAGTCTCGGTACATAGTTAAACAAATTTCCTATCGTATATGTAGTCATCCCAAGTGAATATTGTAACGTATTCAATGTGTAAATTGGTAAAGCCAAATAAGCAATCATACTGATTACAGAATCAAATAAATTGTTGCAACTTTCTATGATAAAAGCACATATCGTTTGAAGCACAACATTTAACAAGATTAGCATCAAAACTGTAACTGCAACAAGAATTATACCTTTTATCAAATACTCATTTTTCAAATCTCCATATAAATATGACGGAATTAATCCAATGAATAAGACAATGATCATCCAACAACTAACTAATGTACAAGAGAAAATGAATCTTGTTTTCCATAACTCTTTCTTCGTAATTGGAAATGCATTGTATGTACTTACTTCCTCTTTTCGATGGATGTAAGATAAGTAATAAATTGAAGATAAAACTGAAATGACAACTACAGTATCAGTAACAAATAATATTTTACTCCTTAAGTCAGGAAGAATACTAATCATTAATCCAAAAAACATTGCAATTAAGAAGACAAATTTATTTGATATACACAAATATTTAAAGTATTTCTTATTCATTTTGATTTCCTCCTTCATCTACGAGTAAATAATATTCTTCAAATGTAATTGGAAGACATTCGTAGAATTGAGGTTGTATCTTCTCCATAATATCAAACATTATATCTTTGTTTATATTACAAATAAGAATATGTACTTTTCCGGAAGTTTTTCTATGTACAATTTTATCATCCCCAATAAGCTCTATTAATCTACTTATATCATCACTGATAACTTGTACTTTTGAATAATTTTGCTTTAAGTCTTGAACATTACCTTGCGTATAAATCGTTTTATTTAAAAAGATAAACTCATCACATATATCCTCAAGTTCACGTAAAGCATGTGAAGAAACAAGTACTGACATTTTTGTTTCATCCATATCTTCAATAATACAACGTTTAAACACTTGTCTAACTTTTGGATCTAATCCGTCGAATACCTCATCAATCAGTAATAATTCAGGTTCTACTGCTAATGCAAAACAAACACACGCTAATCGCGTCATCCCTTTTGAAAATTCATTTATTTTTTTATGAATATCCAAATTAAATATATCTACATACTTTTTATATCGAATTGAATTGAAATGATAAAATGTAGCATATAATTCTTCCATTGATTTCATTGTTGCATTAAACGGAAACCAGTTAGCATCTGAAACCAAGAATATTTTTGATTTTATCTTATTATTTTCAACTATCTTTTCATTAGCAAACAAGATTTCACCACTGAAGTCATAAACACCTTGTATACATTTTAAAAGTGTTGTTTTGCCTGCTCCATTAGAACCAACTAATCCAACTACACGAGATTTTGGAATTTCGAAACTGCAATCATCCAGTACCAAATCACTTCCAAATGATTTAGATAAATGTTTAACTTGTAACATAACTTAGTCCCCTTCCATTTCATCAATCATCTTTTTCAAATCTTCCTTGCTTAGTCCTTGAGATAAACATAATGTTGTTACTTTTGTAAATTCTAATTCAAGTTTATTTGTGTCTTGTTCATTTGGTGTGCCACATACAAATACACCTTTCTTTTGATATGTAAAAACATATCCTTGGTCTTCTAGAATTTGATATGCTTTTACGACTGTATTTGGTGTAATACCCAATTCTTGCGCAAGTACACGTACTGATGGTAGTTTATCTTTTGGATTAAGAACACCTAACTCTATAAACCGAATAATTTGAGTCACAATTTGTTCAAATATAGGTTCATTTCCTTTTAAAGTTATTAAGAACATTACACACCTCCATCTGTATCACGTGTATCATCTGTATCAACTGTATCACTTAGATTTCCATTTTGTCAACAGAAAATTGATTTGTATCACAAATCATTCAAAGACTCTTTATATATTTCCTACTCTCTGATAGACTTTGTGTCCAACAAACTCAGTATTCTTCTATGCTACGAGGTAGTTATTGACGAGTGTTGAATTCATTAGCGTAGTTTTTAGATTCCTACTTCAAGTTCATCAAAGTCCAAATCCATCATCTAACAGTGGTGGTGTTCAAAGCTTTATCGAAGATTTGCTACATCTTTTTCCATGAAGACACAAAGTATTAATACTCTCTTGGTATTTTTCTTGGTTTTCTTTTGATCGCAGAGAACTCTCCCAAGAAAATTGATTTGTTACACAAATCATTTAAAGAACCTTTATGAAGTTCCCAA
>NZ_JAVWNC010000072.1:0-9070 GCF_036637135.1 Anaerorhabdus sp.
GCAAGATCTTCACTTTGCATATGATGTCCAATTGAATCAATAAATCCATGAGAAAATCCTTCATAAAGAATTGTTCTAGTTTGAATACCATTCTTGTGCAGTTTCCCCATATAGGCTAGACATTCAATTTTAAGGAAATCATATTCACCAACCGCTAGCAGTGTCGGCGGTAAATCTTTACGATCAGCAAGGTATGGTGACAAATACTCGTTATCGCCATCACTACTCAATGCTTTACGCATGAATTGATTTAAATATTTTCTAAATGAATTTAATCCATCATGTATTTCTTGAGTATGTTTATTTTCAGTTTCAAAATGAGCATTTTCCCATTCAATGTGTTGATCCGATGATTCTACTAAATCAACAGTTGGATACAATAACATTTGCCCCTTAATCTTAGGACCATTTTCATTTAACGATCTTAGAACACAGTATTGTGCTAAGTTACCTCCTGCACTATCACCAACAACGTATAGTTTCTTGGTATCACCATGTATTAAGTGTGCATACTTATGAATCCACAGAAGCGCAGAATAGCAATCTTCGTGTCCTTTTGGAAATGGATTCTCTGGGGCTAATCGATAATTAACACTAAATGCGACAACATTGAACTTTTCTACAATATATTTTACAAACTGTTCAACAACTAAATTTGAACCGGCAACAAAGGCACCACCATGAATAAAATAGAAGATAGATTTATTTTTATTTTTTGTTGCAGGATGATATATACGAAGTGGAATCTCATTCCCATCAATACCTGTAATACTAATGTCTTCAACTAAAATATGATTACTTGCAATCGGTAAGCTTTTTATTTCATTAAAGAATTTTCGAATTTCTTCAAATACCTTATCATCAATTTTAATGTTGTTGTAAATATCCGATGCTAAGTGAATAAAGAATTCTTGAGCCCTAATATCGGAAACTACATGTTTATCTAATTTCTCTTTTTCTTTTTCATCCATCATTGGTTTAACAATTACAGGATTATTATCCAAGATTTCAATACGACTTTTGCGATTCATTGTCGAAATCAAACTTCTTGAGTATTCTCTTCTATCGGATGTATCTTCAGACTGAAGAATTTTGATTTGTTCCTCACTTAATAATTTACGAGGTTCTGTTTGGATTCGTTTTGAATGTTTTAAAATAAAATTACCAAGTTCAATTACACTATCTTCAGATTGAGGAAAATATCCGATGAAGTCTGCAAATCCATGCCCCATTCCTTTATAAACTATCATCTCAACAGGATTACCGATATTATGATTTTTTATTGTATAAGCCAAGTTTTCAACCTTAAGATAATCATACTCACCAACACAAATAAGTGTTGGTGGTAGGTTTGTAATTGATGACAAACATGGTGTTAAGTACTCATGATTTACATCAGCATTTAAAACACCCTTCATGATATCAACACCACCATTTTTGATTAGTTGAATGGATAGCATGACTGCTGCTTCTTGTTTTTTATTAATTTCATATTTATCCAATGACCACTCACTTGTTTCTGAAGTACAAGCTAAGTCTAATGTAGGATAAAGTAAAAATTGTCCTTTAATCACATTTCGTTGTTCATCACGATCTTTTAAAACACAATAATGAACAAGATTTCCTCCTGCGCTATCACCTGCAATAAAGATTGAATTTAAATCTCCTTGATAGTAATCCGCATGTTCACTGACCCATTTTAATCCCTCATAACAATCTTCATGACCTTTAGGATATGGATATTGTGGAGCTAGGCGATAATCGACTGAAAAAATAAGTATATTAAAATGAATACATAAATAACGTAAATACTCATCACATACGTCTAAATTACCTGAGAAAAAACCACCTCCATGAATATAGTACAAAATAGGTGCAGTTTCTTCTTTATTCGCAGGATGATATATACGAAGTGGTAATAAATTATTATCCTTACCACGAATTGTAATTTGATCAACTTTAATACTATCTTCTGTCATGGTCTTACTTTTCTTTAAATCAAAGCCCATTTTTAAACCTTCAATGATTTGTTTACGAGGACTTAGTTTTAGGACTTGATCTGGTACATATTTCGTTAGTGATGCAATTGATTTGATTTTTTTATAAAATCTCGGGTCTAAAACACCAATTTCATTAGTTTCTGGAATTGGTTTCATAATAACATTTGTATTTTCAATCGTCGTCGTATAGCAACGATCATTCATATCTTTAATTAAACTCTTGTTGTAGCTTCTTTTTGACATAATATTTCCTCTGTTACTATTATAGCGAAAAATCATTAAATTTGATATTTAAAGCATCATCCTTATAATTAAATTAGAGGAGTCTTTTATGAAAACTAATTTTATTAAGAAACATAAAATATTAACAGCAGTAATCATCGCCTTAATATTGATTGCAGGTTATGCTACTTATTATCTAACATCTTATTTACCCGCAAGTGATTTAGCAGTTGAATCCATGATAACAACGCAAAAAGTAACTGTAACTGAAACAAAAGATACGATTACCTTTAAGCCTACGAATTCTGATACCAAAGTTGGTTTAATTTATTATCCTGGTGGTAAAGTAGATCCTGTAAGTTTTGCATATGCCGCAAATCAAATCGCAAATGAAGATATTTTTGTAGTTATTCAAAAGATGCCATTCAATTTAGCCATCTTTGGTATTGATAAAGCGAATAAAATCATGGAAACATACCCTGAAATTGATCAATGGTATTTAGCTGGTTTCTCATTGGGAGGGACAGCCGCAAGCATGTATGCACATGCTAATCCAGATAAAGTTGCAGGTTTAATTCTTTATGCTAGTTATACAACAAAAGATGCCAATTTACGTGATGTAAGTTTTCCAGTATTAAGCATCAGTGGATCTAACGACGGTTTAGCAACACCACAGGACATTTTAGATAAAAGTATGTATTTACCCGCAACAACGAATTTCATCAAAATAGAGGGTGCAAATCATACTCAAATGGCATTATACAATGACGCGAAACCACAATCAGGAGATAATCCTGCAGACATCACAGATAATCAACAACAACAAGATATTATTGATGCAACAATTAAGTTTATAGAGACAACAAAATAATCGACATAAAAAGTTATTGAAAAATTTCAATAACTTTTTTAAATATTATTCATTTTGTTAGATTGAAGTAATTTCTTACTATTGTTGTATCCGAAGATTAATCCAGCACTAGCAACAATTAAGGCTACAAGTAAGAAAATAAACACATAGTTATAGTTTCCAAATGTATCATAAATATAACCATATAGTGGCATTAACACTATGGATGCCAGTGGTGAACCAATCATTACCGTTGAAAATAACTTTTCATAATCTAAACTTCCAAAGAATTTAATTGTAAGTAATGGCGCAACAACGCCAATAGATGAAATCGCTAATCCATGTAAGAATGTCGCAATGATAAACATCATTGTATTTCCATCGCTGATATAAAACAAAGCAATCGCAAATACTCCTACACCCATCACACCAACACTTGTTAAAACAATACCCAATCGATCACTTAACAAACCAATTAATACCGAACCAATCGCTGAACCTATCATCGATATAGATAATGCTTTACCGATTGTTACCATATCAAGTCCCATACCAAGTCCAAATGTTGCGATATGTTGTTGGAATGCTGCAAAACCAGTTAATACAATCATGAATAGCAATAATGTAAAGAATGCAGGAGATTTTAATGCTTTATTAGCTTGTATCCCTTCTGCTTTTTGGTTTGTACTTTCAACTTTGTTTTGTTCATCCCATCCAAATGGTTTCAAACCCATATCATTAGGCGCATTTTTCAAGAAAATTAATCCAACTAACAACATAAATACTAAACCAAAAATACCAAATGCTATATACGTAAATCTCCAACCATTATTCGCAATTAGGTTTGTTAACACGGGTTGAAAAACAGCACCTAATAAACTAGTAATCATCATCATTAATCCCATAACAACACCAATGTTCTTATTAAACCAACGATTAACTAAAACTGGTCCAAGTAAATTTACAAGTAATGCAGCTCCCATTGCCAATGGCACTGCAAGGATATACCAAGCCCATATATTCGACATGAATCCCAAAACAATGAATGCAATTGTTTGAAGTAGAACACCGAGTACAACTACTGTTTTCACTTTCTTTTTGTTGATCAAATTACCCGCAATAGGCAACCATATTAATGTCGCAATTGATGAAATACTTAAGTAGAGGGAAAGTTGTCCTATTCCCACCCCCAATGTTTCAGATACCGGAGTCATAAACACACCGGATGAAGCATTAATACCAGGCCCCGATACTCCACGAATTAATGACATTGCAATTAGAATAATCCAGGCATAATGAAACTTCTTATTTTTCATACTAAATCTTTTCTATGACTGGTGGCGCCCATACACCTTGAATCGCATCTTCACTTGGTCCATATAAGCGAAGTGTCATGTAGAATGATTCTTTTGGTGATGGTAACCAATTAGCTTTCTCAACACTATTTGTTGGTGCTAAATGTTGAATATAAAGAGTTAATCCACCCTCTTCATCAAAATGTAATCCTTTGGTACGATCACCTATTGAATAACGATTAATTTCATTATCAATTAACAATGCATCACTGAAGCGATACATTGTTAGTGACCAAAACTGACTCACTGGAGGTAATTGATCTTTATCAAAATGTATCCTGTAATTATTCACACCCGTTAATAAATTACCTTGTGCATCCTTAAAAGTACTTGGATATAACGATTCTTCAGGAGAGTTTGCTAATGCACCTTTAAACCACACAACAGAACGTTGCATGTAATCAGTTCCATATACACCAATGTTTTTTCTTGCTATGCGCCAATGATTTATTTCTTCTCCAAAATGCATTCCACCTTGATCAATAATCTCTCTAGCAGAAATACAAGCATCGTTTACTATTACTTCCGGTATTCCTCTAAGTATCGCAAGATCCCCCATTGGACCTACTCCAATTGATTTAATATCCAAAATTATCTTCTCATCTTGTTTTAACATTGGTGTAAGGGCTAAAACATTATTTAAAGTTTCAAAAAATTCATAATAATTACCTACTTTGTATTCAGGTAATTCGCTCGTTAAATCTTTATCGCTCTTTATTCCACTCACAAACTCACTCAAAGGTTTGATAATGAAATGACTTTGTAAATCTTTAACCGTTTCTAAATCATTTTCGCCATTAATTAGTATTCTTAAAAAAGCTAAAGCTAATGTTGTATCGGAATGAATGGGTATCACATCTTCAGGTAAATCACCTCTCCATGTTGGTCCAATAATTGCAAAATAATGATGTTCCGTTCCATATAGACGTTTACCTAAGTTATCCGCAACATTAGTAAATAAATCTGTAAGTTGAATCGAATAATAGCGTTGGTGTGTATCCGGTGTTTCTATAATAACTGGCTCATCTCTTAAATCCAACCAAGCTCTAGAATAAGTAGTATCATTATTTGGAGCTGGTATAAATGTTGTTTTCGGTGTTGAGATAACTGCTGAATGAATGAATTCATTCATAGTTGTTGATTTTTTTGGTCCTAAAACTTGTTGATACAATAATTCATACATCCCCACTACAGGATAACCATAAATATAAGCATCCTTTATTTGTTTAGAAGCATCGTTTTCGTTCATAGTAATTCCTCCTTTTGAAATCAGAACGTCAAAGATTTCGGTTAAAGCACACGTATTGTACTTATATTTAAATTAAACATTCTATGCTTTCTTTTTTCAAGCAATGTGATTATTTAAAAACTATACGAGTTTTGCTTGTAGTATCATCGATAAAATTTTATACTTATGTCATCACAATAAACGGAGGAACCATCATGATTGCGACAATTGTTGCCTTACTTGCTTCTCTTATTGGTGCTATATCAGGTATTGGTGGCGGTGTTATCATTAAACCTCTTCTTGATTTATCAGGTAATTATAGTACAGCAGCAATAAGTATATTATCTTCAGCCACAGTATTTTCCATGTCACTTTCTAGTGTAATGAAACACATTAACTTAAAAACACCTATCAACAAGAAATTATCTACTTGGATAGCATTAGGTTCTGTTCTCGGTGGTATCTTAGGTCAAAATATTTTAACATTTATTATGGAACAAAGTACTTTGCCAATAAAACAGATTCAAAACCTTATTCTCATGATTTTGTTAATTCTAGTACTTCTTTATATGAATAAATTAAAATATAAGTATCATTGGAATTTTACAAATCCTCTTCTATTCTTTGTAGTAGGTTTAGTATTTGGCATGGTTGCCACATTTGTTGGTATTGGTGGTGGACCTATTAACTTAGTTGCCTTAACCATGTTCTTCTCTATGGGTCCAAAAGAAGCATCCGTAACTTCGATTATAATGATTTTATTCTCACAATCATCTAAACTTATCCAAGTTGGATTAGCTGGTGATTTCATGAAATATGATTTATCTATATTATTATTCATGATTCCTGCTGCAATCGTTGGTGGCTTGTTAGGAGCAAAACTAAATCGCAAATTTACTGATAAACAAATTCATTTATTATTCAACGTTGTTATGGTGTTTATCATCTTCACAACTTGTATCAATTTATTCGCAAAATAAGTGCACTCATTGAGTGCACTTATTTTATGATTACTTCATGCTTGTCAGCATAATTTTTTGCGAATACTTGTAATTGCTCAATAATTGGAATCATTTCAAGAGCACTATCTTCTAATACATATTCAGTATGCAATGGAATTTCATTGAATACAATTTTATGTATAAGTTTGTTTTGCTCAAGTTCTCTCAACTGAGTAATAAGCATCTTTCTTGTGATTTCAGGAATTGCTCGAAGCAATAACGAAAATCGATTATTCTTTTGATAAATTTGCCAAAGAATAATTGATGCCCATTTACCTCCCATTAAATCCGATGCCAATAAAAATGAGTTTGGGTATTCTGTTTTTACTTTTGACATGTTTTTTTCCTCTTTCACTTTTTGCGAAATGGATTCAACATTAGGTTCAATGCATTTTTACAGCAACCTCTCCGCTAATACATTTACTATATTTGCAACTTTACTACATTAATCGTTATATGATTATCCCCTGTTTGTTGATACCTAATTTCTCAACTTATAAGAAATATTTTGACTAAGTACCTATCATTTTTATATTTCTCATGTCAAAAAATTAACATATTATCGAGACTTTGTATATTAGTTACTTTTGGGTATCTTTTTCATTAATACAGGTGTTTCAATTTCTCTTTAATTTTTTCCCAATCACCTTGTGTAATTGAATAACAATCAAACTTTTCTTCTAAATTGTAGTAACACTGTCTCAAATAATGATCATTCATTTTATCTTTAAATAATTGATCATATCTTATTTTTCTTACTTTCTTATTTTTAAAATAATTTGTATTTCGATTTAAAGCTTGATCTGATATTTTGTAATTTCTTTTTATCATCTCATTCATAATAAGTTGACTATATGTATATAAATGACTCGGTGAATAATCATAGATAAAATTAATGAGAATATGTTTGTCTTCTTTTGCATAAATTGAACATAACTCTCTCCATTGAGCAAGTAATTGTTGTCTTGGTAATACCTCGATTAAATCTTTGTGCCATAACCTCATGTTTTATCACATCCTCATTGAAATCTTAGCAAACAGCTCAATCTAGCACAAGGAATATGAATTATTCATAAATTAGAAAATAAAAATAGTACTCCTAATTCTGAAGTACTATTCATTTCATCATTTTCGTATCAAAGAATTCTTTTATTCATTCAGATACTTATATGTTTTCAGCTATATAGTTAATTAATTCTTCACTTTCTTCCCAACCAAGGCAAGGATCAGTAATCGACTTTCCAAATTCCATATGTTCAGAAATCTCTTGGCAACCCGGTAATAAATAACTTTCAATCAAAAGTCCTTTAATAACTTTTTTAAGCTTTGTATTATATTTTCTACTATATAGAATTTCTTTTGCGATTCGTGTTTGTTCATAATATCTTTTTCTAGAATTAGAATGATTTGTATCAACAATCAGCGCAGGATTTTCAAATCCACGCTTTTCATAAAAGTCGATAGCTAGTTCTAAGTCCTCATAGTGATAATTAGGCATATTTTCACCATGTCGATTTACATATCCTCTTAAAATAGCATGCGCATATGGATTTCCAGTAGATTGCACCTCATTTGAACGATATATGAAATTATGTCCTGACTGTGCTGCTTGAATAGCATTAAACATGACAGATAAATCGCCACTCGTTGGGTTTTTCATTCCAACTGGTAAATCAAGACAACTAGAAGTTAAGCGGTGTTGTTGATTTTCAACACTTCGTGCACCTACTGCATGGTAACTTATTAAGTCTTCCATATAAGCAAGATTATCAGGGTATAACATTTCATCAGCTGCAGTTAGTCCAGAAATCTCTAATGCATGAATATGCATCTTTCTTATCGCAAGAATACCATCTGAAATATTAGGTTCTTTTTCAGGATCAGGTTGATGAAGCATTCCTTTATATCCTTCCCCTGTTGTTCTTGGTTTGTTTGTATAAATACGAGGAATAATAATCAGTTTGTCTTTAACTTTTTCTTGTAGTTTACCTAATCTGGAAACATACTCACAAACTGCCTCTTCATTATCCGCTGAGCAAGGTCCAATTATAACGATGAATTTATCACTTGTGCCGTTGAAAACATTTCTAATTTCTTCATCACGTTTTTCTTTAATTTTTCTAAGTTCTTCAGGTAATGGTAGTAGTTTTATTATCTCATCTGCATCCATTATCTTTCTTATATTCTTATATCCCATATTATGTATCCTTTCAATATGTAGTTAGGTTCATATAAATTATCGAAACCTTTGAATATTATAACATTATATTTGAAAAATCTCTTTGTTTTAAACGATTGAGTATTAATAAGAAGAATAAATGTATTTTCTATTAAATCTATCTAAACATAGAAAAAGCACCCAACCGAAGTTGAATGCTATATTTTCTAAATGGTGGTCCCAGCCGGGATTGAAC
>NZ_JAVWNC010000073.1:0-8855 GCF_036637135.1 Anaerorhabdus sp.
TTTATTTTGCTTAATAGTATTTTGTACAGTTAAAATCACTTTTCTTGTAGATATTTCTTTTTGGAAATAAAATGAAAATATAAAGAAAAAGGAGATTTAAATATATGGAAAATGTTCTCAAGGGAGCAAAAGAATACGTCTATATTCAATCTATCGGATCAATCCTATTCGGATTATTCCTAATGATATGGCCTTTCAAAACTACGGCTGTTTCGTTATATATTGGCGCAGGGTTGTTGTTTGTTTTAGGAGTATTTGGTTTTATTAGTTATTTCGTGAATCGCAAAAAAGAAGATGGTACACAACATGCAGATTGGAGTATTGGGTTATTACAAATTTTATTAGCAATACTGATTTTCTTATTCCCAGTAACAGTTGCAGCATCAATGACTTACCTAATTGGAGGTTATATCGTATTGAATAGTATACTCAATGCGACAAAAGCAATTCAATACAGAAAACATGGTTTATCGAATTGGGGATGGATTGTAGCATTTAATCTATTTACACTACTTGGTGGATTTTACATTTTCGTTAATCCATTCATTGGATTCCAAGTTATTTTACAAGTATCTGCAATTCTATTAATCACAAAAGGTATCATTGATATGATAGCCTATAACATGATGATGAAAGAATTAAAAGGGGTACATAGCTTCTAGATTGTCAACTTCACATCGACGATATACAATGCTGTATTGATGTGGAGTTTTTTCTTTGCTTGTTTTCAGTTGAGAATTCGATATAATAGTGGGTATGAAGAAAAAGAAAAAGATAAAATCAATCTATCTTGTGCTATTTGCGATATTCCTAGTGTACTTAAGTATACAAGTTGAATCAAAAACAAGTAATCTCAAAAATGAATATCCTAAACCATATCGTTCAATTGTGCATGAAATGGCTGAAGAATATGATGTTGATGAAAATTTGATATATGCGATTATGCGACAAGAGAGCAAATTTAATACAGAATCTGTTTCAAGTGCAAAAGCCCGTGGACTTTTACAAATCACAGAACCCACTTTTGAATGGTTGAAAATGAGATTAAATGATACGACAACGGTATACGAAGATTTATTTGAACCTGAACATAATATTCGTTACGGAGTTTACTTTTTAAGTTTACTCAAACAAGAGTTTAAATCATCAAGCACACAACTTGCTGCATACAATGCAGGAATGAATATAACAAAAACATGGTTGAGTGATTCGAACTATTCAAAGGATGGTGTGATATTAGATGTTATACCATATCCTGAAACAAGCAACTATGTTAAAATTGTATTAGATAATTATCGTATCTATGAAGAAATATATTAGGAGGTATTTATGAAAATTGGTATTGGAAACGATCACACAGCAGTTGCACTAAAAAATGAAATCATGAAACATTTGGAAAGTCGTGGTTTTGAAGTTGTGAATTATGGTACGGACGAAACTACAAGTTTTAACTATGCATTGGCTGGAGAAACAGTGGCAGAAGCAGTAGTACGTGGAGATGTAGATTGTGGTATCGCGATATGTGGAACAGGTATTGGGATTTCAATTGCTTGTAACAAAGTGAATGGTATACGTGCATGTGTATGTTCAGAACCTTTCTCAGCAAAACTTTCGAAACAACATAATAATTCAAATGTATTATGCTTTGGTGCGAGAGTTGTTGGTAGTGAACTTGCGAAGATGATTGTGGATGAATGGGTGAATGCTACTTATGAAGGTGGTCGTCATGCGGAACGTGTACAAACCATCATGGATATTGAAAGTAAAAATTGTTAATATAAAACACAGAAGTTAAGAGGAAATAATTCCTCTTTTTTTTCGCTCTGTTAAATCTTTTATTAAATGTGGCTTTGATGGATTCTTTATGTTAAAATAAATCGCATATAGATTGGGGGATATAGGATGAAATTATCTAAATACTTTGGGGATAAAGCATTTATGAAAACAGCTATCCTTGTAGGTGTTCCACTCATGCTTCAACAATTAATTACAGGGTCAGTTAACCTTGTTGATAATTTAATGGTTGGTCAATTGGGGGATGCCGCAATAGGAGGAGTTGCTGCAGTAAATCGATTTTATATTATTGCTCAATATGGAACAAATGGAATTGTAGCTGCAGGATCAATATTTATAGCACAGTATTATGGTGCAAGAAATCAAAAGAAAATGGAAGAATCATTTCGATTCCTCATTAATATATCGTGTGCCATCATGATGATGTTCTTTTTAGGAGCAATTTTCTTTCCAACAGCGATACTAGGATTTTTTACACCAGATCCTGAGATTATTCAAATGGGAGTGTATTATATACGATTAGTAGCTTGGTCTTATTTACCGATAGCGTTGACACTTTGTTTCTCAGGGGCAATGCGTGCGGTAGGGGAAACAAGGATTCCACTCTTTGTCAGTGCGATTGCGGTATTGGTAAATACGGTATTAAACTATTGTTTGATTTTTGGTAAATTTGGATTTCCACAATTAGGAATTCGTGGGGCAGCATATGCAACTGTTGTAGCACGAATTATTGAAGTATTTATTCTTCTATATTTCTTAAAGGAACGTGACTTTGGATTTAAAACTAAGATTAAGGATGTATTCCAAGTACCGATTACATTATCTAAGAAAATCATGATTAAAGCTGCACCATTGGCTTTTAACGAAATTTTATGGTCTGCAGGTATGGCGACATTATTTAAGTTTTATGCAACACGTGGTGCTGAGGTTATGTCGGGTTATTCTATCTCAAGTACAATTGGAGATATTTTCTTTGTACTGTTTGGAGGTATGGCAGCAGCATCAACTGTATTGATCTCACAACCATTAGGTGCAAACAAATTAGATGAAGCAAAACAACATGGATATCAATTGATTGGATTTAGCTTTGTATTATCCTTTATCTTTGCAGGACTTATGTTTGTATCGAGTTTCTATATTCCATATCTCTACAGTAATATATCAATGGAAGCACTTCATATTGCTGAAATTATGTTGCGTATACAAAGTGTTATGTTTGCAATCTACGTCCTAAATACGCAAAACTACTTTATATTACGTGCTGGTGGTGATACAAAATCCACATTGATTATGGATAGTGCATTTATGTGGTGTATTAACATACCACTTGTTGGTATCCTCGCATATTTCTCGCCATTAAGTGCATTCTTACTTTATATTGCAGGGCAATCAACGGATTTAATCAAACTAGTCTTTGGCTATTGGCTCGTACGAAAAGAAAAATGGGTTGTTAATCTAACTCATGAACCTCTATAAATTAGTTGACAAATGGATTAAATATCATTAAACTATAAACAGTTAGTTAAGGCTAACTGTTTTATTGGTTTATCGGTTAGGTAAACCTAACATACAGGAGAAGCTGAGATATGATGATTAATAAAAGATTAATTCAAAGTATGGGGGAGTCAAAGAAGAATATTGGATATCATGTTTTCTTTCAATGGCTTAATTTATTAGGGACAATTGGAATCGTATTTGTTTTGGGTAATTTATTACAAATAGTTTATGTAAAAGACATTACACCTCAACAATTAGTGATATCAGTTGTATTAGTAATTGGATTATTACTATTTAGATCTTTTTGCGCAATTAAAATTAGCGATGCCAGCTATATTGCTTCAAAAGATGTAAAGCGAAAATTAAGAAATGAATTATTTAGTAAACTACTTAAACTTGGATCATCTTATACACAATCAGTGTCTTCTTCAGAAGTAGTTCAATTGTCATCAGAAGGAATTGAACAATTAGAAAGTTATTTTGGTTTATATCTACCACAACTTTTCTATAGTCTATTGGCTCCGATAACATTGTTCGTGATTATTGTGCCGATTAGTTTTGAGGTTGCGATAATCCTTCTTTGTTGTGTTCCATTAATTCCAATATCAATTATCGTTGTACAGAAAATAGCTAAAAAGTTGTTGAGTAGGTACTGGGGACAATATGCAAAACTAGGAGATCATTTCTTAGAAAATCTTCAAGGTTTAACAACACTCAAAATCTATCAAGCAGATGAAGATAAACACAAAGCTATGAATCTAGAATCAGAGAATTTTAGAAAAGTAACGATGAAAGTGTTATCAATGCAATTGAATTCAATTATTGTAATGGATTTGATTGCTTATGGTGCATCGGCAATTGGTATAGGGCTTGCGTGTTTCTTGTTTATTCAAAAAGAAATCAATATAGCTCAAGCCTTTATTATTATCATGTTGAGTGCAGAATTTTTTCTTCCGCTAAGACAACTTGGTTCATACTTCCACATTGCAATGAATGGAATGGCATCGAGTGATAAGATATTTAAACTCTTTGATGCCGAAGAAAAAGAAAAGGGAACAAAAAAAATTCAAACTAAAGAAATTGAAATTGAGTTTGAACAGGTGTCCTTTGGTTATAGCGAACAACCTGTTTTAGAGAATTGTAGCTTTGTAATAAATCCTAAACAAATGACAGCGATAGTAGGTGAAAGCGGATCTGGTAAAAGTACAATTGCATCATTACTTATGAAAAAGATAAATGGATTTAACGGAAAAATAAAAATCAATGGAATCGATATTCAAGATATCAGTGAATCGAATTTGATGGAGACCGTAACGCTAGTATCATTAAATAGTTATCTCTTTAAAGGAAGTGTAAAAACGAATTTACTAATGGGAAATTCTAACGCAACAGATGACATGTGTTTGGATGTGTTAGAACAAGTTGCTTTAAAAGAATTTGTTGAATCAGAAAATGGATTAGATACCATCATTCTAGAAAAAGGTAGTAATTTATCAGGTGGTCAACAACAACGATTAGCTTTAGCACGTGCCTTGTTGCATGATAGTGCTGTCTATATTTTTGATGAAGCTACATCGAATATCGATGTTGAAAGTGAAAATAAAATAATCGAAGTAATTCATCAACTTGCGTGTAAAAAAACAGTAATCTTAATCACGCATCGCTTATTGAATGTAAAGGATGCAGAGCAAATTCTTGTGCTAAAAAATGGAAAGATTCTAGAAAATGGTAATCATAATGAGTTAGTTAACCAGGAAGCAGAGTATCAAACTTATTGGATGACACAACATGAGATAGAAAACTTTATAGGTGTAGCAAAATGAAAAGAACAAAGTTAAAGATAATGATGCAATTGATTGTACTCGTTCGCCCTATGATGGGAGTGATGTTACTTGCGATTTTATTGGGAGTGCTTGGATTTCTTTGTGCTAATTTTATTCCAATTTTAGGAAGTATTATTATAAGCGATATACTACAAGGAAATAATTCATGGGGAACAATTATAGCTGTATTGATTTTTATCGCTATAAGTAGAGGATTATTACGCTATGGTGAACAAACATGTAATCACTATATTGCGTTTAAGATCCTAGCAGTTATTCGAGATAAGGTTTTCACGGTATTAAGGAAGTTAGCGCCTGCAAAACTTGAGGGAAAACAAAAAGGACAACTCATTACAATCATTACAAATGATATTGAATTATTAGAAGTATTTTATGCACATACAATTTCACCTATTTGTATTGCAGTTGTGATGAGTATTATTATGAGTTTATTTATAGGTGGTTATTCAATTTACTTGGGTATGATTGCATTTGTTGGATACTGTGTTGTAGGTATATTAATTCCAATAATAACTTCAAGGAAAACAGCTAAGCAAGCACAATCGATAAGACATGAAGTTGGCGAGATAAGTAGTTTCTTTCTAGATAATATTCGAGGTATCCAAGAAAATATTCAGTATCAACAAGGAAACAAAAGAATAGATGAAATAAACAAGATGACTGATCATATGTCTTCAAAGGAACAACAACTAAAAAGAATATCGGGTAAAACAATAATGTGGATCAACAATACAATTTTTGGATTTGGTATGTTGATGTTTGTTGTATCAAGTATGATGTATGTTCATAATGTTGTAGAATTTGATGCTGTAATTGTATCTACAGTAAGCATGATAAGTTCATTTGGACCAGTGATTGCATTAGGTAACTTGGGGCATGGTTTAGCACAAACACTTGCTTCAGGAGAGAGAGTGTTGGATTTGCTGGATGAAAAACCAGTTGTAAAAGATGTTAGTTCGAGTATAAAAATCGTTGAAGCAAATGCCAATGTAGAAAATGTATCATTTAAATATCAAGATACTGAAATACTAGAAGACTTCAATCTAAATGTTGAAGAGAATCAAGTATTAGGAATTGTTGGAAAGAGTGGTGCAGGTAAATCCACACTTCTAAAGTTATTGATGCGATTTTGGGATGTTCAAGATGGAAGAATAAATATTTCAAATAAAGATATTAAAACTATTGATACAAAGAACTTGAGACAGCAACAAAGTTATGTGACTCAAGAAACAATCTTATTTAAAGATACTATCGAAAATAATATTCGTATTGCGAAGAAAGATGCAAGTGATAAAGAGGTAATAGAAGCCTGTAAGAAAGCATCAATCCATGACTTTATTATGACACTACCTCAAGGCTATAAAACCCATGTTGGAGAACTTGGAGAAACACTTTCTGGTGGTGAACGTCAAAGAATAGGCGTAGCACGCGCATTCATGCACGATGGACCGTTTATTCTGCTAGATGAACCTACGAGCAACCTAGATAGTTTAAACGAAGCAGTGCTCTTAAAATCGATATATGAGCAAAAGAAAAATAAAACAATTATTCTTGTTTCTCATCGAGAATCAATGATGAAAATTGCAGATACGATATTTACTGTTGCAAGTGAAAGAGTTAGCTGATGACAAAGTTAGATGCAAAAAGAGAAAAAGAAAAAGACTTAATGAACAAAATGATTTCAATTTACTGTAAAGGACATCATAAAAATCATAATTGTGAATCATGTAAAGAATTATTAAGATATGCAACTGATCGAATTGATCGCTGTCCATTTATGGAAACAAAAACATTTTGTAGTCAATGCAAAGTACACTGTTACAACAAGGAACATAGAGATAGAGTAAAGAGTGTGATGAAATACTCAGGACCCAGAATGATCTTTACTAACCCGGGTAGCGTAATTTCTCATATGATAGAAACTTTAAAGAGTAAAGGGAGAACAAAATGAAAATATTTTATGTTGTATTAGGAACCATAGGACTTATCTTAGGTGCGATTGGGGCAATCATACCTCTCATGCCTGCATTCCCATTTCTTTTGCTTGCAGCTTATTGTTACGCACGTAGTTCAAAAAGA
Organism: Anaerorhabdus sp.; assembly: GCF_036637135.1. Classification (GTDB taxonomy): domain Bacteria; phylum Bacillota_I; class Bacilli_A; order Erysipelotrichales; family Erysipelotrichaceae; genus Anaerorhabdus. Next base: position 7,215 of record NZ_JAVWNC010000073.1, read on the forward strand.
TTACATACATGGTTCATTGAAACAAGATTATATAAGAATAACTTAGAAAGTTATGTAAAAGATAAAACAATGACTTCGAAAACGAAAGTACGAATTATGGTAGTTGTAACAATTACCATGATGTTTGGATTTATCATGATGCACAAAACGCCAGTGGGGCAATTAGTCCTTTTAATCGTGTGGTTATTTCATTTGTTTTACTTTATATTTAGGATTAAAACAAAACCAGTTGAACAATCATAAAATGATTCATCCAATCCGAACATTCATGCGAAAAGAAACATCATAAAAAGATGTTTTTTTTATTAAAAAACTGTTGCAATGATAGACAGTGCATGTTATTATAATTAAGCACTCGCCTAAATAGCTCAGTTGGTAGAGCAAACGGCTGTTAACCGTTAGGTCACAGGTTCGAGCCCTGTTTTAGGCGCCATTTTTTTTGGCTCGTTGGTGAAGCGGCTTAACACAGCGCCCTTTCACGGCGTCATTCACGGGTTCGAATCCCGTACGAGTCACCATTTAAAATAACAGCCCGGAAGGGCTTTATTTATTGAAAATATACTTTCAAAAGTATATAATATGAGTGCATGACTCCTTAGCTCAGATGGTAGAGCAACTGACTCTTAATCAGTGGGTCTGGGGTTCGATCCCCCAAGGAGTCACCAATGGTAAACAAAACGTTTAATCCTTTAAATAAAGGTATTGGCGTTTTTTTTATTTATCTAGACAAAAAAAGAATGCTATTTAATTGCTGCACTCTTCTTATTAACAAGCATGTTCTTTTATTGTGTTGAGTCTCTATCTCAGGAAGCATAAAATCATAATGCACTAATTATTTTGCGATTGCTATGAATTATTAATAACCGTTTCATTAACCAATTCTATAAAATTGTTAAAACTATTTTTATCAAGAATATACCTTTTGTACGGAATGTTGTTATCGTTATAATTGGCAAAACTCGCTTCAATATATACAAAATCATCTTTTTCATAAAAGTGAATGTTAATCTCCTTTAAAAGAATATTTCCTCTTGTAGTATCAATCACTCTTTTTGAACTAGTTATGGATAAATAACCTAAATCTTTATTTGTATCATCAAAAGCATAATTTTCTACTGATTCACTCCACTTTTCAACCTCAGTCATTAATTTTTGAACTTGGTTCTCGTAGAGAGGGAATTGTTGTCCATTTATAAAGACACTTCCTGTTTCATCTTTACTTTCAAAACTATAATTGGTCGTTCTATCTAGGATATAAACCCCAAAATTCATATCTTTACAAGCTACTTCATTTTCCTCATTAAATGATATCTCAGTTATAGGAAATATTTTTGCGAAAGACTCTGAAACTACATTTCCTTCCAAAGGAATAATTAGTAATAATTGCTTACCATCCTTCGATATTAAATAGTCTTGGTTGTTCACTTTGTGCCCATCATAACTAAACTGAAAATTATTACATCTTGCACCAATGCTAATATTTTGATTATCAAAGGTTATATCACCTTTATGGTGGTAATTAACAAATATTTGCCCATGAATAAAAAGCGACCAGATAAATGGAATAGAAAATAGAAATATACCAAATAATACAAGCAATATATTACGAATTTTCTTCATATCTCTTCCTTTCTAGATTTA
>NZ_JAVWNC010000074.1:0-8711 GCF_036637135.1 Anaerorhabdus sp.
CCTTGTTGCAATTTTAATTTTTAAATAAATTATGAAGAAGCTTTATTAACTATTCATCAAACTGAAATTTTTATAACTTAACAACGGTTTTCGTAGGTTTTGAAAGAAACAAAAGATATACTCCAAATCCGATTTTAATGAACCCATCAATAAAAGCTAAAACTATGAATGGAATGGTTGGAAAAAACATGCCTATTAATGCATTAGCTGAACATAAGATAGCAATCGCAATCATTGAAATTCCATGCACAAAATAAAACGGGATAAAGTGAAGTCCAACGGCAAGGAATGAACCCAACCAAATCATTCTCCAATTTTGTGTTTGAAAATATGGACCTGACAAAGTAAACATAAGCGGAAACAAAACCACTATGGAGAAAACAGCCATATTATTTTGAAATTTTGATGATTTTCCATTCGATAACTTTTCCACTACTTTTTTATTGATTACAGATATGTAAAATCCAATTGCGAAACCGATGGTAAATATAGCGGGTTGTATTTTTTGCTCCCCGCCAAAAATAGTAGAAATTAAAATAACTACACCAATGATAATGAACCACAAACCACAACATCGTTTGTCATTATATTCTCGGATTTCATTTTTTTGATAACCTAAGAATCCCATACAATTTCCTCTATGCCTACTAATCTATCTCTATATTACCTTGGATAAAAATATATAGCAATGTTCATTAATTCTTTTAGCTATGATAAATTACTCTTTAATTAACTATGATATCTATGGGTTAGCTCTTTTCAATATATCTTCAAATGCATTAAAAAAGCCCTTATTTAAAGGCTTAAACGATATGATATCTATCGCGTTCTACTTTTTTGGCACCCCCAACCAGAATCGAACTGGTAACTAGATCTTAGGAGGATCTTGTTATATCCATTTAACTATAGGGGCATCTTGTATTATTATAAAACAACTGCTCCTCATTCTCAATGAAAACCACATCAGTTGAAAAAAACATTAACATAGTGCATCATAATATTAGGAAACAAGGAGGTTTTATGACTAATTATCAAATTATTACAGATTGTACATGCGACTTATCAAAGAGTATTTATGAGAAATATCCACTACTCATTCTTCCAATGGAAGTTAACTTAGATTCAGAAGTATTTATGCACACAAAAGACTTTCAAAACATGGATGCAATTACATTTTATAACAAACTTAAAAATGGAGGAGTATCGACAACATCACAGATTAATCCAGAAACATTTCGGATTGAATTTGAAAAAGTATTAAATGAAGGAAAAGACATTTTATATATTGGTTTCTCATCTGGTCTTAGTGGCTCTTTACAGTCCAGTATTGTCGCGAAAAGCTTACTAGAAGATAAATATCCCGATAGAAAAATAATCATTGTAGATTCCCTTGCAGCGAGTGCTGGACAAGGTTTATTGGTCTATTATGCATTACTTAATCAGGAACAAGGTTTAAACATTGAAGAAAATGAAAAATGGTTAAATGATCACGTCCTAAATCTATCTTTATGGTTTACTGTGGATGACTTACAATTTCTCAAACGTGGAGGAAGAGTATCAGGCGCAGTAGCCTTTGTAGGGACAGCACTTAAAATTAAACCTGTGCTTCATGTAGACAATGAAGGTCATCTTGTAAATGTATCGAAGGAACATGGGCGAAAAGCTTCTCTACACGCTTTAGCAAACCGACTTCATGAAACAATCATTGAACCAGAGAAACAAATCATCTTCATATCTCATGCAGATGCATTAGAAGATGCTGAGTTCCTCGCTACCAAAATTAGATCAACCACACCAATAAAAGACATCATATTTAGTGATATTGGTCCTGTAATTGGTTCTCATTCAGGTCCTGGAACTATTGCCTTATTCTTCTTTGCTACAGAACGTTAAAGTGCCATTTTGGCACTTTTTTCTATGATTAACTAAATTGCGTGATATAATTGTTTTCGAGGTATATTTATGCTAAAAAGAGTCTTATTTGTTATTATTGGAAACATCATCATCGGTGTTGGTATTGGTTTAACTGTTTATTGTGATCTAGGAATTGATCCAAGTACAACCTTTTTTAGTGGAATAAATAATATTATTAATATCGGATTAGGAAACTGTATATCATTAGGAAATGCACTACTCTTTATTCCAATGTTTATGGTAGAACGAAAAACAATCCACTTAGGAACATTTGTCAATATGTTGGGTGTTGGTTATGTTATCCAATATTCATCCGCATTCTTCATAAACACACTTCCTGTTATCTCATTACCATTACGATTTACTATAATGTTCATCGCTATCGTCGTCGTATGTATTGGTTGTGGTTTATATTTATCAGGAAATCTTGGTCAAGCTCCTTGGGATTCTCTTGCGCATTTAGTTAATATTAAATTTCCTAAAATTAAGTATTCAACTGGAAGAATGATTCAAGATATCACTGCATCAATAATCGGATTCTTACTTGGAGCTCAATTAGGTATTGGTTCAGTCATCTTTGCATTTTGCCTAGGTCCTGGAATCCAATTCTTTAGACAATTATTTGAAGGTATATTCTTTAAAGAAGCTAGTCTTGATTAGCTTCTTTTTTTATGATTAATGTTGAGGAATCATATAATACTTTCGCATGATTTTCACGTATACATTCCTTTTTAATGCATAATCCTGTTCTTACATCAATTGCTTTACGATATACTTTCCCATTTCGATACACATCATTTCCTTCTTTTGAGAAATATTCATCTTCACTTTGAATATGATATTTTACTTCTTCTCTTGCATTACATCTTATTTCACCACACAAATACTCATCAGTTACTGTCACAATAATTTGATAAGTTTTATTTGTATTATTTTTAAAACGATAGTCCAAGTAGTTATACATAATTGATGTCCCCGTACCAAATGGTATTTGGCGGTTAAAGTCTGGAAATAAGTCATATGCATCATGATGATGGTGTTCAATAATAGTGAGTGATGTATGTAATACCATCCAATGAATTAAATTTGTGAATTGACACATACCGCCACCTAGCCCACTACTGGTTTTACCACTTGAAATAGTTAACCCATTGCGATAACCTTTTTTCTTTGTTGGTTTACCTACCAATTTCCAAAATGAAAAAACTTCATTGGGTTGAATCAATATTTTATTAATTTTAGGTGCTGCAATACTTAAATTGGTTGCCTTATTCTCCTGTAACTCCATATCTACATTTCCAAGTTTTCGTCGAATTAGCGAATTGTGTTTGTTTATCACAATTGGTAAATAATCCTCCGATTTCTCACTAGCAAAAAGAGCCTGGGAAATAAAATCTTTACAATTTCTCAACGCTCTCTCTTTTTCTACTGAAATTAAATATGTGAGAGGAGATATTTCACAAAATAACTTTCTCATATTCCTCCTACTTTCTAATATTCTTTATCCAGTATTGTATAGTCAAATTCACTTGCTGCCATTGGCTTGAAATAGTAATATCCTTGCACAACATCGCAATTCAACTCTTTCAGCATTTCGACTTGATCTTCTGTTTCTATTCCTTCTGCAACTACTTTTACCTTAAGTTCTTTTGCCATATCAATAATGTTCGATATAACGATCTTTGCTCTTTCTCCATTAACTGTATCCACAAAGAATGCTTTATCAATCTTTAATACATCAACATCTATATCTTTCAATAAGGATAAACTTGAGTATCCACTACCGAAATCATCCATTGACATAGTAAATCCAATCGCATGTAATTCACCAATCAAATTAATAATTTTATTGATGTTTTCAAATACGATTGTTTCCGTTAATTCTATTTCAAAATATTCATATGGTACTTTATATTTATCCGCAATTCCTTTTAACTGCATTACAAAACTTTCATTGTACAAATGTACTCTTGAAAAGTTAATTGAGATTCTAAATGGTTTTAATCCATTATCCATCATACCTTTTAAGAATATTGCAACTTGTTCAAAAATATAAAAGTCAATTTTCGCAATAAATCCATTCTTTTCAAACAGCGGAATAAAATCAGCAGGACTAATTATTCTATCTTTTTCTTTCCAACGCACCAACGCTTCAGCACCACAAACTTGATGAGATTTTAGACAAACTTTGGGTTGTAAATACATCTTGAATTCCTTGTTATGGAAAGCAGCATTCATTTTGTTTTCTATCTCACTTTGAATAATTGCTTCTTTCTCTAAATCTTCATAGTAATCAGTGACTGCTCCACCACTCTTTAATTTAGCTTTTGAGTGAGCGAAGTTAATTTTTTCCATAATTTCAAATACATTATGTCTACCTTTATCATATGGTGTAACAATATATTCACCTGTTGGAAATTCAATAATTGTTGTAAATTCTTTGCCCATTAAGTCTCTAAACTTGGTAATGAATTTAGATCTTACAATTGCGAGTTTCTCTTTGTTTTCAAATGGTATCATGACAACAAAGTTATCAACACTTAAGCGACAATATATACTATCTGGTGTTTTCGTTACATAATCCAATGCCTTTGCCATATTGATAATGACACGATTGCCTGTATCAAAATCATGAACTCTATTGATGATTTTGAAGTTCTTTACATCTAACTTAACAAAAGCATAGCTTGAAGCACCATTATTCTTTAAAATCCTTCTAGCTTTACGTATAAATGTATTTCTTGTTAATGATCCTGTCATCTTATCAACATTCTTACGATCTTCTAGTGCCAACATTAATAAAACTAATCCATAAACCATTAAGCACCCAATGATGACTATAATCATTTTATTTTGCTCTTTAAACACTCCTGAAAATGAATCCATAACTGCTGATTCTGGAGCAATTGACAACATATACCAATTACCACTGTGAATTCTAACATAATCTACGATGAGACTTGAGTCTCCATTATATGTCTCTACATTAAATACACCGCGTTCTCCTGAAATCGTTGAGCATTCATTCGCTGGGTGATCAGCATGCTTGCAATTAATCTTGAAGTAATCTAATACATTATCAGAATTGGATAGTCCAGGATAATCACCAATTAATAAATACCCATTCTCATCAATTATTACTATTCTACCTTCACCATCTAAGAATTTTAGGTTAAACATTGAATTCAATGTATCACACCAATAGGAATACAAAACGACACCTGTTACTTGGTTTTCTACAACAATTGGTGCAGAAAAAATCATAACTTTACGTGATGGATCATCTAAAGAAGGGACTGGCTCGGAAATATAGAATTCACCATTCATTGATGCTTTAAAGAATTCTTCATCACCCATATTCCTATATGTAATACCCTCTTGATTGATTGCCGTACCATCTGGCATGACAAGCATACAATTTTCTAAATTATTATTATCGACAACTGCATCCAATAAATCAATTTGATCTTCTGTTCCTAAAGTCTCATTTTTCGCAAAAATAGTCGCAATTGTCTTAACTTTCTTAACTTGTTCATTGACTTGAAGCTCAAATGAAACTTCATTTGGTGCAAGTAATTCCTCCAAGTGATTAATAATATGTTGTTGAATATACACAGTAAAATTATGGTTATACGAAACAAACGCAACCATTAGAAAAACAAATAAAGTAACAGTTAATCCAATAAAAATGAATTTTTTGTTTTTCATGCAGTGAACATCCTCTCACAATTTAAAGTTGGATATCATTAGGTATCTATATTCTAACACATAAATAGCTTTTAAAAAACACAACAAATCGAATTGTGAACAAAAAAACAATCCTTTCGAATTGTTTAGTAAAACTATTCTAATGTTTCCAGTTTATAATTGGAATAGTTTTCATCTTTAGTGATAATCTCTATCGCTTTCTTCACTAATTCGTTCACTTTCTTATCTGTTCTAATCACCATTTGGCATTCTCCATCAATAATATCAATGATTGCATTTACTAAATTTTCATTAAGGGAGTCAAATCCAGTTGATACATCTGTCTGGGTTAATGTCTTCGTCTTGATATCATATACACCATTAAAGAATTGATTATCATTTACTCGAAATGAAAGACTAATATTATTAGGAGAACTATATAGCTGTCCTTCATTCACTATCAACGTATACTCAACTGAATTATTACCGCTAACATTGTTTCTTGTATTATTGATAAGATACGCTTTATCAATATAGAAATAATCTTCAGTAGGACTTTGACTCAATATTAATGTTGGTGAATCATTACTTTGTGCAGTTACCGAGAAATCATCACGTTGTCCTTTTCGTGCCCAACTTGATTCAACTACAGGTATCCTTTTACTATATTCACTATATGGATTATTTTCTATAAACAACAATTGTATCTCTTCAAATTGTTCATCTGATATGAAATAAGTTGAAGTACTACTTTCTAAGACATTGATTCTTTTTTCTTCTTGAAGATAGTACATCTGTGTTTCATTTGTAATTGTGCTACCTCCATAAACGAGATTACCATCATCAACAAATCCGATTAATTGTCCAGCTGCATGAATTTGATCATTCGTTGCTAACCACAAATCATCACTTAATCCACCATAATAAATCTCTTCACCTAAATGATCAATAATATAGTAGTATCCATACTCATCTTCACCATCTTCAATAATCACACCTCTATTTGTCGCCATAACAGGTTGTTTACCTTCTAAAGATGTTGTGATTCGATAAAGTCCATTATCTTGTGGAATCATTTCTCCTTGAATGAGTGGAAATATATATTTAATATTTTCTGGAACATTAAAATTCATACTATTTGGACAACTTAGTTCCTTGTTTTGAAGAAGAGCACATCGACCAGTATGTGCAACATCCTGACGATTATACTCTGTAATCATTTCGCATATTTCCAAAAGTCGCTCTTTTCCAACATCCATATTCGAAGATGTTTTCTCAACTTGTTTTGTTATTTCATTATAGAGAATATAGCTAACTGCACCATCCGATTTATTGTATTGAATTAATATTCTTTCACGATCCACATTTATATAATATAGATTTGAGCCACTAAACTCAGGAATACTTGTTATATTTTCGATTGTGTTGAGGTTACTATTACTATAAATCATAGCTTCTTCATACATTTTATTAAAAACTACACTGTCAACATAAGAGGCATTTGCACTTTTACAAATTACATCCACCGTACTTTTTGACAACATCATACTATCCACATCGAAATACGTACTAATTACTTGATTGACGACAGTATCATATAAGAAATAACTTTTAGCATTATTATTAATACTACTTAAAGTAATCAAAATTTGATAATTTGGTTGCTCAGTAAAAGCTAAAGTAAATCGTTCATCTATATTCCCATTGTTCGTCGCAAATAAATAAGCTATTTCTTCATTCTTTGTTTGATATTCAATCGCTTCTTTAATACGATTATAATCTTGCCCATAACTTATTGGATTACTTAACAAAGGCAATACAAAAATGAATAAAATTAAGAACGCAAAAATAGTGAACCAAACTTTGGGTTTTTTATAATTCAATAAATTCTTAATTCTAGATTCTGTTTTATTTTCACTAAATGCAAGTGTAGTACTAAATGGTTTTGAAGATAAATCAATTAATGTTTTCCCATATGATCTTTTTTCTTTTAATCCTAATTGTCGTAATGCTGCTTCATCACAGGACATTTCCATATCTTCACACATAAAGTAATAACTTAACCACATCACTGGATTAAACCAATGCATTCCCAATATGATTGTCGCGATAAACTTAACTAAATAATCTAAGCGTTTCATATGTACTGATTCATGTGTAATAATATTTATCAATTGACTCTCATTTAAATTGATAGGTACATAGATTTTTGGCTTTATAATACCAAATAGGAACGGAATATCAATTTCTTCACACTCATAAACATTATTTCCTATACAAATCGCAAATTGAAGTTTCTTTCTTAACTTTATGTCTTGAAGTACTAAAACAATATAAAATACTAGTGCTCCACCAATCCATACAAAAGGAAGAATTGTGATGATGGATGTTTTGTCATTGAATTGTGACTCATTTATTGTTTCATCATTTGGTTGTGGTTCATTTGTTATTGAATTATCCGTTGAATCAATAATAGGTGTAATTGTTTCAACTGAAACTTCAATAGGTTGTTTCATTGGGTACTCGATTGATGCAGGATAATTTATAAATTGTGGTGCACCAATACGATTTGTTGTTAAGTTAAAATTTCCAAAAATACTAAACGTACTTTCAAATGAAAAAGGGAGTAATAAACGTACCATAACAAATATCCATAAAGCATACGAAAATATACGAGGCGATTTCTTTAATGCAAATCGTAATAATATAACAACCAGCGCTATTACTGATGCTGATATACTCATATTCAGTGTGTCAATCAATAATGTTTCCATAATACTCCCCCAGCAATTCCTTAATATATAGTCTATTTACGTAGACTTATAATGTCAATAGTTATCCAATACATTTATAGTGAATCTTTGTAAATGCAACATAAAATTGCGTGATAGTTGGTAGTCGCAACTTTAGTAGTATGCTAAAATACAATCAATGAAATGAGGTATTTAGCATGGATTTATCAATTAACTTATTTATTATCTTCGGCTTGATCATGTATTTATTATTCTTTACAATTATTATACTAATAATTGTAGCCTTAATTAAATATATTAAATCAGATCCTATCCAAAAGAAAGATAAAATATTCTATTTATCTCTTGGTGAATCAC
>NZ_JAVWNC010000075.1:0-8694 GCF_036637135.1 Anaerorhabdus sp.
AAGAATGCAAAGATTCTGGATTATATCCATTCGATTTGTGGCAATAAATTATTAAATCAAAATACAATTTGTATTTTGGTTTTTTTAATAAGATCTATGATTATCTTGAAATGAAGCTAAAAATTGTTTTGTACGTTCTTGCTTAGGATGTTGAAAGAAATCTCTAACATTATTTTGTTCGATAATTTCTCCATGATCCATAAAAACAATCTTAGTTCCTATATTTTTCGCAAAACTTAATTCATGTGTTACAAGAATCATCGTCATTCCTTCTTGAGCAAGTTGTTTTATCACAGATAACACCTCTTGGATCAATTCAGGATCTAATGCTGATGTTGGTTCATCAAATAAAATTAATTCTGGATTTGTTGCGATGGCACGAGCTATTGCAACACGCTGTTGTTGACCACCGCTAAGTTCATGGGGATAAGCGTCATACTTATCACTTAAACCAACTTTATCTAATGATGCTTTACCTATTCTATTCGCTTCATTTCTGTTTATTTTTCGAGCAACGACTAATCCTTCAGTGACATTACCCAAGACTGTTTTATTACGGAACAGGTTAAAATTTTGAAATACAAAAGCAGTTCTTTTCCTAATCTTATAAATGTCTTTTTTTGTGATTTTATTTAGTTCATACACTTCATCATCAAAATTTATTAATCCGCTATCTGCATGAGTAAGAAAATTAATCGATCGTAATAAGGTAGTTTTCCCTGAACCACTTGGTCCAATAATCATTACCACATCTTCTTTATTGACATCAAAACTGACTCCTTTTAATACTTGATTACCATCAAATGATTTAACAATATCCTTTACTTTTAACATACAGTCACCTAATAAACCATTCTATACTTCTTCTCGAAATAATGTTGAACCTTTGTAAGTAGTGTACAAATGATAAGATAAATTAGTCCAACTTCACAATATAGAGCAAAGGGTTCATATGTCCTTGCGATAATTCGTTGTGTTGCCATCAACATTTCTAATATCGTAATATTGGATGCTAGAGATGTATCCTTCACTAAACTAATCAATGAATTACTTAACGATGGAAAAGCGATACGTAGTGCTTGTGGTAAAACGATTCGAAATAGAGTTTGAGTCGTAGACATACCAACACAATAACCCGCTTCAAACTGTCCAACTGGTATTGCCTCAATAGCCGCTCTTATTGTTTCCGCATCATACGCACTTGTATTTAGTGCAAACACAATAATTGCCGCTGGGAATGGTTCTATCAAAATACCTAAATTGGGTAAGCCATAAAAGATTACATATAACTGTACCAGTAAGGGTGTTCCACGAATAACCCATACATAGAACCTTGCGAATTGTTTTAATGGATTTATATTTGATACCTGAATCATCGCAATTATTAACGCTAATATTAACGCTATGGCAAACGAAATAATTGTTAATGGAATGGTCATTGTTAACCCAGGTAATACTATTTTCCAAAATGAATCGAGTAAGATTTCAATTAATCTATCATTCACAATTATCCTCCTTTTATTGTTGCGTCAAATCAATACCAAAGTATTTATTTGATAACGCACTTAATTCTCCTGATGTTTTTAACTCATCAATAATTCTATTGATTTCAATCATTAAACTTTCTGTTTCTTCACCTTTTCGTAATGGTATCGAAACAGATGAAGCATCTTCTGTTAATGCAGCTATTTTTAGATTTGCATTTGGATGTTGTGCCATATAGTCATAATAAGAAACTTCCGCATTAAGTGTCGCATCCACTCTCCCTGATAATACCAACTCTATTGTTTGACTTAGATCATCTACACCTGTTGGTGTTGCACCATAACTTTCCGCGAGTGTTGCGTAGGTGCTTGCTAATGTATTCGCGGTACTTTTTCCATTTAAATCTTCGAATGAATTTATTAATGAATTATTTCCCTCAACAATAATTGCAGTTTTAATCAATGCATAGGGTGAAGTAAAATCATATTTTTGACTTCTCTGCTTTGTTACTTCTACTCCGTTAAATACAATGTCATATCGTTTTGCATCTAATCCCGCAAACAAACTGTCCCATTCAGCCTCCATAAATGTTGCCTTTACTCCTAGTTTATCTGCAATGAGTTTCCCTAGTTCAACATCATATCCAACAAGTTCATCGGATTCATCATGATATGTCCAAGGGGACCATGTACCTTCTGTCGCAATAATAATTTCTCCTTTTTGTTTTATCAATGATAATAGGTCTTCACTTTTACTTTCTTTTGAATTACTACATCCAGTAATGACTAGTAATATCAAAATACAACTTATTAATAATTTTTTCATTTGTTTTTTTCCTCATCTTCTTTTTCAATTTGGTATACAAGATAATCCAGACAATCTATACACTTCTGCCCTTCATGCACTTTATCTAATAACTTTTTCCTGTGTCTTGATAGAAGTGTCTTTTGATCTGATTTATTACCTGATTCATTACAATTCATAAAACAAGTTATCGTATCACAGTCACATCCTGCATCTTTTAAATTTTGTTCAATTGCTTCTTTTGTGATTTTATGACTCATAATTTCAAGCATACCTCCTTACTTGTTTTTGCATATTCATCGTAGCATTCACTATTTCCAATAACAAATACTTATACTAAATACTTTGCTATGCTTGACAGGTATAGTAAAATAAATGATATAAGGAGGACATCCTATGGAATTACGTGTACTTGAATATTTTCTAGCTGTAACTCGTGAACAAAGCATTTCTGCTGCAGCCGAATCTTTACATCTATCTCAACCAACATTATCCAGACAACTAAAAGATATGGAAGATGAACTTGGTAAACAACTCATTGTTAGAGGTAATCGCAAAATAACACTCACCGAAGAAGGTATGATCCTACGCAAAAGAGCCGAGGAAATATTAGATTTAGTTAGAAAAACTGAAAATGAAATTAATGTATCCGATGATATGATTAGTGGAGATATTTATATTGGTACTGGTGAAACAGAAGGGATGCGCTTGATCGCATCTACTGCAAAGGAAATCCAAGAAATCTACCCTCATATACACTTTCACGTAGTAAGTGGTGATTCTGTTGACATCATTGAACGATTAAATCGTGGATTATATGACTTCGCTATTCTACTAGGTGATATTGACACAACAAAATACGATTCAATCTTATTGCCGTGTAAAGATATTTGGGGAGTATTAACTAGAGAAGACTCAATTCTCGCATCAAAAAAAGAGATTCATCCTGAAGACTTATGGAATGAACCTCTCATTTTATCGCGTCAAGCGATGAATAGTTATGGATTACCTACCTGGTTTAAAAAAGATATGAACGAGTTACATGTTTCCGCAACCTATAATCTAATTTATAATGCCTCAATCATGGTCCAAGAAGGAATGGGACATGCTTTAACTCTTGATCATCTTGTAAATACTACAGGTGATAGCGATTTGTGTTTTAGACCTTTATCACCATCATTAGAATTGGGTATGCAAATAGTTTGGAAGAAATATCAAGTATTATCTAAACCGACTGAAAAATTCTTAAACCGTCTGCAAGAAAAATTCTAACGCGAAATTAATATGATTTTCTAACTCATCTTTTCAAATAATTCTTTTCCAACAGAACAAATAGGACAAAGATAATCATCAGATTCTTGAGTCAAATCTCCTTCATAAACATATCCACACATAATACAATGATATCTAATTGAATCAGTTTGTACTTTTTCTAATACTTTTGTTGGTTCACTATAGACACTTGGATCTTCATTTAAATCTTGACTGCGATCTACATAACTTGTATGAAGTAATTGCTCGGCTAATTCACTAAGTGGTTGCGAGAAATATTCTTCATACAATTTTTTTAATTCAATATTCTCATGACTATAGCGTATTGTAGACCTATCATCATCTTCATATAAACTCTTAATACGAGCATTACGTACTTCATCCATATCTTGATTTAAATGAATTGGTTGTCCACCACCTGATATACATCCACCACTACACGTCATAACTTCTACAAAGTGATATCCATCGATTCCATTTTTAATAAATTCACGTGCGTTATTTGTACCATGTATTACAGCAACCTTTATATCCATATTGTTAATTTTAACTGTTGCTTCTTTGATGCCATTTAATCCTCGGATACTTTCGAACTTGATAGATTCGAGTGGTAAGTTTTTTCCTTCCAGCATATAGGCTGCTGTTCTAAGTGCCGCTTCCATTACACCTCCCGTATTACCAAAAATAACCCCTGCTCCACTTCCCTTAGGTAGCAAGCCATCATACTCTGATTCTTCCACATCATTTAAATCTAAATTTAGTGCTTTTAACCATTTCGCAAGTTCTCGTGTTGTAATTACATAATCTGTATCTTGAATATTTTCTTTACCCTCTAACTTACCTGCATCATTCATCTCAGGTCTTTTTATTTCATATTTTTTTGCAGTACATGGTGTAATCGCAACTGTAATGATATCTTCAATATTCAATTTCTCTTTTTCTTTGAAGTATGTTTTTATCGTTGGTCCAAACATAGAAATAGGACTTTTCGATGTTGATATATTGTTTAACATCGTTGGATAATATGTTTCTACAAATTTTACCCACGCTGGACAGCAACTTGTGAATTGAGGTAGTGGCTTGTTGTTCGTTATTCGATCAATTAATTCACTAGCTTCTTCCATAATTGTTAAATCCGCCGCGAATGTTGTATCAAAAATATAATTACCACCTAACTTACGTAAAGCACCAATCATTTTTTTCTCTACGAAACTACCATTAGACATCCCAAACTCTTCACCCAAACCAACTCTTACACTTGGTGATGTCATGAATACCACCTTTTTATTCCCTGAATCAATTACCCTTTGAACATCCATCCAATCTTGTCTTTCAACTAATGACCCTGTTGGACACGCCAAAATACATTGACCACAATTGATACAAATAGCCGTATCCATTGTTTTATTCATATCAAAATGACCTCCAACTGAAATCATTTGGCTACAAACGTCCCTACACTTACCACACTTAATACATAAATCTTCAATTCTCTTCAATGAAACATTGTTTGGTTCTACTGGAACTCTAATTCCTACTTCTAAATGTTTTGTCATAATAATCACTCCTGAAATGATTATAACCTTATTGATATTTATTATCAATAAGAAATTTAATTATATTTTTTTATTATTTTTTTCTACTATAGAAGTAACTCTTTTATTATTAATAATAAAAAGGATTGATCTATTATTGCCATCAATCCTTAAATAATTCGTTATTTTATACTTGTTTAACCATTTCAATGAACTGATATTCTCCACCATTTGTTTCTTGTGTAAATTCCTTAACTATCGTATATCCACATGTTTGATAACAGTTAATTGCTCTTTTATTAAATGATGCAACATTCATTTTCAATGTCTTTGTTTTAACCAAACTCAAGATATATTTTTCAATTAGCAAAACAAATGTTTTACCATATCCTTTTCCACATATATCTGGTCGTAATCCCAACCCAATTTCTACACCATCATCTTCGACAGTGTATGAAAAATAGCCTATTAATTCATTCTCATCCAGTACTTCAAATACATTATTTCGCATATCTTCATGAATGAATTCATTATAGTCTTCTAAATCAGCAGTCATATCATAGAAAGCAAAATCACCTGAGTACTTCCAATTATTAGCTATCTGCAAAGCATTTTTTTGAGATAATTCATTAATTGCAATCATGTGTTTATTTCTTTTCTTTTTTTACGAACATTAAAATCATACCAATTATAAATCCAATACACGCAGGAACTACCCATCCCATACCAATACTATAGAATGGTAATTTACTACCAATAGATAATATACTTTGCACAATTGATGAATCACGAATGAATGTAGGACAAGCATTTAAACCATCTATAATGGCAGCAATTAAAGTAAATCCAGTCGTCATTTGATACACTATGCGACTATGATTAAAGAATGACCCAAACAAAGATAAGAGAATTAATGTCATTGCAAGAGGATATAGGAACATCAATACAGGAATTGAAAATTCAATAATTTTTGTTAGCCCTACATTTGCAAATAAGCATGCCATAGCACTTACTGTAATTGCAAATACTAAATATTTACCTTTTGGAAATAAACCTACGAAGGTTTCTGAGAATGAGGAAATTAATCCAATTGCTGTCTTTAAACACGCAACAATAACAATTGCCGCTACAACGATACTACCAAAGTTACCTAAATAATAATTTGTTATTTGTGCTAATGCGATTCCCCCATTTGCACTGATTTCTAATTGCCCAACACTCATTGCACCCATGTATGCCAGCAAACTATAAATTAAACCCATCAAAATTATTGTAAGTATACCTGACTTCACTGTATCCATTGCAATGTTCTTCGGTTCATTAACGCCTTTATTTCTAAGGGTTGAAATAACAATAATACCAAATGCCAAACTCGCTAATGCATCTAATGTATTATAACCTTCTATAAATCCAGTGAAGAGTGGTTGTGTTTGATACGCATTTTGTGCTGCAATTTCACTAATCGTTCCCATTGGATTTGTAAATGCTATCGCAAATAAAACAAACAACAAAATTAAAAATAAAGGATTTAATACTTTACCAACATAGATCAATAACTTTGATGCTTTTCTTGCGTAGAAACATGCAACTGTAAAAAAGACCACACTAAATATCGCTAATACTATTCCAATATTTGGAGCATCTACAAAAGGTGCAATTCCAATTTCAAATGATGTTGTCGCTAAACGAGGTAGCGCAAAGAATGGTCCAATAACTAAATATAAAAGAATTGTAAAAACATATGCATATTTTTTACTAACTCGACTTGCCATATCAAATAAACCTTCACTCTTAGAAATACCCATCGCAATAATTCCCAAGAATGGTAGTCCTACACCTGTGATAAGAAACCCAATATTTGCAAGGAAGACATTACTTCCAGCCTCTTGCCCCATATGCACTGGAAATATTAAATTACCTGCTCCAAAAAATAGCCCAAATAACATTGAACTAATATAAAAATATTCTCTCCCTTTTAGTTTTCTATCCATAATTATGCCCCCACCTTATTATTTTAATTTCAACAAATAAGTTTTTACTATTATATTCTAATTCCTATTCTATTACAAACAACTTTTATTATTTTGTCTATTCTAGAAAAAAGACAACAATTGCGATTTACAATCGTTGCCCATTCTTTTTGAGAGATAAATTTTATTTAACGCAAAGAAAATCACTCAATAATTCAATATTCTTTTGTGGTAATCCCTTCGAATCATATAGTTTATCTATTAGATCTCCACTACCTGTTGTATGATTTTGCACCTGAGTTGAAGGATTGAATACATATTCTAAAAGATACTCTGTATCCATGATTTTATAACTAAGCGCTCTTCCATCTTCTCGTTTATATGAGGAAGATATAAGTGAATCCAAAGCTTCCGTTGAACCAAAAGTATTTATGAAATCTTCATTTGAAAGAGTAATTTCAAGTTTTAAAGCAGTTACATAATTATTCTTTTCTTTATAGTAAATCTTCGTTGAAGGACAACCCGTTTCAGTCCATTTCTCAGTACATCCACAACAAACAATCGTGATAAGTACAAGGATCAAAAATTTGTAAAATATATTTGGTACCATCAACAATATTTTATCAAGTATATTCATGGTTCCTTCTCCTTTTTCAATTCTTCTCTTTTACATAATATACAATATAACCTATGGGTATTCTTATATATTACTCATTCCTACTTTGAGAAAATTAAACCATAATTAAGAAAGCGCATTTAATAATTTTCTAAAGACGCCCTTGTTTCTTTAATTCTTCTTTTGAATATATTTGTTGATAATGAGATTTTCTATACTTAACATAGAAAATTGCACAGAATATAACTGGGATGATAACTAACAAAACATTAATAATTAACTTATTATCAAAAACTGAGTAAAACATAATCATTAGCATTTCTGTAATTGCAGTTAAAAATAAAATTCCGAATTCCAGTGCGTCTCGAAGTGCCTCTTTATTCATTGTGTTTACCTCCTGTATAATTCAATTATATACCTTTAATATTATATCAACTATTTTTTCGTTACTTATACTTGGTCATTCCATGCTTTACATACATCAATCCATTCAAGAAAGTTTGAATATTTTTCTAACTCCGCAATCGTTAATTCAATCGTACTATTACCACTACCACACCCTGGAAAAACAGTTGTAAATCTTCTTAATGATTCATCTAGATAGACGACAACCCCATCATTAATCGCAAATGGACAGACACCTCCACCCGCGTGACCTATTACTCTTTCCACGTCGTCTGATTTTATCATCTTTGCTTTCGTAAGGAAATAATTTATGTACTTCTTGTTATCAACCTTTGCATCTCCAGCACACACAATTAAAATTGCTTGATCATTAACAGTAAACGCCATGGTTTTAGCAATTCTTGCTGGCTCACAATTCAATGCTATAGCCGCAAGTTCTACCGTCTCACTAGATACAGGAAACTCAACAATTCGATTCTCAATACTAAATTGTTTAAAATATTCTTTTGCTTTTTCAATTGACATCGTTCTACTCAATTCGTTTGTTTACCTTTCAAACAAATTCTCTCCTCACAATAATTATTATTAGTATACTACTTAATTCTAG
>NZ_JAVWNC010000076.1:0-8579 GCF_036637135.1 Anaerorhabdus sp.
AATAGTACTTTCATCTTTTTCTAAAGCTTTTACTTTTCAATTCTTTTCTTATTTTAGTTTATTCATCATTTCTTCTAGTTCACTTATATCTTGTGCATTCAATTCGTCCGAATCAATAAGTGAGGCAATTAAACTCTTCATAGAACTGTTATGAATTTTTTTATATAACCATTCTGTTTCAAGTTTCTTGTAATCATCTTCCTTAATAATAGAATAATAATATTTTAGTCTTTTTTCTTTATTGCTCCCTGCAAATCCTTTATCTTCCAATCGAGTTAGCAGTACTTGAACTGTAGACATAACCCAATTCTTATTTAATCGTTCCACAATCTCACTTGTCTTAAGAGGATGATCCGCTTTCCACAAGATATCCATTACTTCTAATTCTGCTTCAGGCAATTTTTTCATTATGTATTTTCCTTTCTTACTGATATCCTTGAATCGATTTATTTACTAAATTTTTTTGAGATAAAATATATTCCTCAACTTCTTCATCATTCATCATATACGGTATTATTTCTGTTTTATCTGTGATGATATCTGGAAAATCCATCAATAATGATGACATACTTATAAGATAACTATTTCGTATATTTGCTTCCTCATGACTATAGTCTAATGGTATTTTTTTACCATTTGAAAGTTCGAAGTATTCCCAAATTTCTCCTGTTTGTTTCTTGTAAGAAATTTGTACTTTGTCACTAATATCAATTGGGTAGCTAATAACTAAATCATCCTCCAGTATATACCTCTTTACACCATCAATTAGTTCAAAATCTATTTTATATTTATTTAGTTCATTCGAATAGTCATCTGTAAAAACAACATTAACTTTTTCTAAACTTGTATCATCTTTCAATTCAATTATCTCATCATTACCAACTAAGTAATTGTTTTCAAGATGATAGATTACGTATTGCGGATTTTTTAATGATTTTAAATAATCATCATATCCATTAATTGGATTAATCCAATCTGGTGCAACATACATATCATTTTGCATATGATTAAATTTACATTTTTCAATTAACTCGTTATTTAATTTATATGCATAGGGTAGTTCACCTTTCGAGATGTTATCCCCAAAATTTTTATAAAAATTATCTATACTCAAATTCTCTGTTTTCTCTGCTAATGTAATTTCAGTTGTATATCCTTCTTTAGGTATAACAATGCTACATACATTTACATTATCATCAATGTTTTCTTCCGTGATGATTGTCTCTTTATACGATAAGTTAAACAACTGTTTCATATCCACAAATGTTTCAAATCTATAATTCGTTTGATAGTAAATTCCGTATTCATTGTTCATGAAATAAACATGCTCATAATCCTTTAGTTGTTTCATTTCATTGGTTGGATTATCCATTGATGCATTAAATTGAACTACAGCCATTTTTAATTCTACGTCGCGTTCATATTCGTTTTTAGCTCTTACAACAAATGTTGTATATTTTGCATTAGCTTCAGTCATACTTGCAATAGCATCAATGGTTACTTGATCACTTTTTTTAAATATCAATTGAAGGTCATTATAAAATTGATAATTTACTGTTTGTTCAGTTTCTTTTACTGAAACATTATCACTTAACCTTTCTTGTTTACTACATGATATTAATGAAGCAACAATACTTATCAATAATAATGATAAGATTATTATCTTTATCCCTTTTGATTTCTTTCTCGTATCAATTAACATATTAAACCTCTCTTTTACTACTTTCTTATTTCCATTAAAATTTGTAGTTAATGATGAAGATTGTTTTGATGTATTTGACTTAAGTAATGTAAGAATTGTGTTTCCATATTCTTTTCTAAATGTAATTGTTGAATTATTTAACACCTGTTCATCGCATGAGAATTCAATATCGTTATTTACTTCCTTAACCATCAAATACACAATTAGATTAAACCAATGAATACATTGAACAATGAGTAAGAGTAACTTATAGTAAAGATCATGGCGAGTATGATGTACCAGTTCATGTTCAAGAATTATACTCAATTGTTTCTCTGGTAGAGTTGAATCTGTGATGACAATTATTGGATGAATGACTCCCATTAGCATTGGGCTTGTTACATTTTCATTCTCAACAATCTTGATTTTTGATAAACAGGGATATTTATATTGAAGTTCATGTATTAGGTGATTAATGTTAGTGGAAATTTCATGACTTGAGCGTTTAACTTTATATATAAAGATTCGATATTTAATAAATTGATAACCCATCGTACACACTACTCCAATAATCCATACAATGAATAATATGCTGAGTGAAGATATCATTATTGATGTTGGCTCAGCAAGCACTTCTTTTGTGGGTGTCAATGTATCATTAATAACTACATCTTTTTGTATTGCATTATTATCAATTGGTTCTGTAACTTCTCTTATGGGCATCACAAAGGATGTTTGGCGTGTTGGTATTTCAATTTCAACGGCTTTTGGCAAAGATACATTAACGGGAATCAATAATCGAAGCGTAATAAACAACCAAATAAAATATCGCATTCTGATGCCATATTTTTTATTAAAGATTGGTTTAAGTAATATCATACCTAAAATTAGAATTGACATCATAAACGAAACTTCTAATAACATAGTCATACCTTTTTCCATAATTACCTCCTTCACTTACATTTGTCAGCAATATCGTATATCTTGCACCGACATTTGTCAATATACATTTAAAAACTAAAAAAAACCGCATTGTTTTGCGGTTTAAAGTACTCTATAGGCAAGGCTTAATAAAAAATCTCCTGCGAGTTTAGCAATTGCCAATGCAACAAGTAAATATAATACTTGCGCTGGAATCACTTTACCCTTCTTAATAAATTTCTCATAATTCACACTGCTTAATCCATACATTGTAGCGACAAAACACGCTAGATAAACAGTAGTACGTATCACAAATGGAATTAGATTTAAATTGATATTATTCACCAACAACTTTGAGTCGATTCATAGCACGTTTTAGAGACAACTCTGCACGTTTGATATCAACACTTTCATCATTTTTGTTAAGAAGACTTTCTGCTCTTGTCTTTGCAGCTAATGCACGTTCTTTTTCGATTTCATCTTTATTCTCAATTGAGTCCACAAGAATCATTGCTTCATTCTCTTTGAAATATAGAAGTCCGCCACCAATTGCATATTCCTCTTTTTTACCATTTTCAATTGTACTCATTTTCGATATTTCTAACATGGTTACAATTGGCATACGGTTTGGAAGTATACCCATTTCTCCAATATTATTTCTAACATTAAGAATTGGTGTTTCTACCTCTTTGTATTTACCAAAGGGAGTTACTATTTTGCATAGAATCATCAGATTAACCTAACTTTCCAGCTTTATCTACTGCTTCCTCAATTGTTCCTACAAACATAAATGCTTGTTCAGGTAGATTATCATATTTACCTGCAAGTAAATCTTTAAAGCTACTAATTGTATCTTTTAATGGTACATATCTTCCTGGAATACCAGAGAATTGTTCAGCAACATTAAATGGTTGTGATAAGAAATTTCTTGCACGACGTGCACGGTTAACAAGAATTTTATCTTCTTCACTTAATTCATCCATACCTAAGATTGCGATGATATCTTGAAGTTCTTTATAACGTTGAAGTAGTACTTGGACACCACGCGCTACCGCATAATGTTCATCTCCTACAACTAAAGGATCTAGAATTCTACTACTTGATTCAAGTGGGTCAACAGCAGGATAGATTCCTAATGCCGCAATACCACGATCTAGTACAGTTTTTGCGTCAAGATGTGTAAATGCTGTTGCTGGCGCTGGGTCTGTTAAGTCATCCGCTGGTACATAGATTGCTTGAACAGATGTAATTGATCCACGACTAGTAGAAGTAATACGTTCTTGTAGTTGTCCCATTTCAGTTGCAAGAGTTGGTTGATATCCTACAGCTGATGGCATACGTCCTAATAACGCTGATACTTCTGATCCTGCTTGTGTAAAACGGAAAATATTATCAATAAACAACAATACATCTTGACCTTCAAAGTCACGATAGTATTCCGCCATTGTTAATCCCGATAATGCAACACGCATTCTTGCACCAGGTGATTCATTCATTTGCCCATAAACTAAAACTGTTTTATCCAAAACACCTGAATCTTTCATTTCATGATACATATCATTACCTTCACGAGTTCTTTCACCCACTCCAGCAACGACTGAACGTCCACCATGTTCTTTAGCGATATTATGAATTAATTCTTGCATAAGAACTGTTTTACCAACTCCAGCACCTCCGAATAATCCAATCTTACCACCACGCGCATAAGGACATAATAAATCGATAACTTTAATTCCTGTTTCTAATATTTCAGCTGATGTTTGTTGTTCCTCAAATGAAGGAGCATCACGATGAATAGGCATTCTTTTTACTTCCGGTCCAAGTGGAGGTAATTCATCAATTTCTTGACCCAACACATTGAACATTCTACCTAGAACTTCAGCACCTACTGGAACACTAATAGCACTCTCTGTATCGATACAATCCATACCACGTACTAAACCATCTGTTGATCCCATTGCTATACAGCGGACACAATCGTCTCCAACATGTTGTGCAACTTCAACGACCAATTTCTCATTTTCATCTTTTACGATTTCAATTGCATTTAGCAATGATGGTAATACGCCACTATCATATCGAATATCGACTACTGGTCCAATGACCTGTACAATTTTACCTATATTTTTTGCCATATTCTAATCCTTTCTACAAGGCATCTGCGCCCGAAACAATTTCTGTAATCTCTTGAGTGATTGCAGCTTGTCTTGCTTGGTTATATGCTAGTACTAATTTATCATTTAATTCAGTTGCATTATCTGTTGCACTTTCCATAGCCAAACGACGAGATCCTTGCTCAGCTGTTTTTGTTTGCATCCAAATACTATACACAACATTTTCAAGCATCATTGGAATTAACGAATTTAATATCTCATTAGGACTTGGCTCAAAATCTGTTGCCACTGAACTTTTCTCAACTTTCAAATCTTCTTTCTTTGCAAAATAAGGAAGAAGTGTTTCCATAACTGGATTGAACGTTACAGTGTTTGCAAATTCTGTATAAAGTATTTGAATTCCTGATACTTCATCTTTTATAAACATTTCAATTGCTTGATCCACAAGTTTTTTTAATTCCATAAATGTTATGTTATCAGAACTTATATGTTCATTAATGACATTGAAATTTCTAAGCTCTAACCAATGAATTTGTTTTGTACCAATTAAGATAACTGGATCATCTGGATTAAGTACTTCTTGTGCTAGACGCATCATATTCGCATTGTAGCCACCACATAATCCTAAGTCACTACAGAATATAATCGTACAACGTTTATCCGATTTCTTTTCTTTTAAAAATTGATTATCTAATCCTTGATTATTCGCAAGAATTTCACCAACGGTTTTCTTTAAAACATTTGCGTATTCACGATTCTTCTCCATCAAATTTCTTTGTTTTTGAAGTTTTGAATTCGCAATCAATTCCATTGCACTAGTAATCTTCTTTGTTGCATTAATTGAACGTATTCTTTGCTTTAAGGCTTGCTTTCCTTGTGCCATAGACTATGCCTCAATCATTAAGCGATATTGTTCTAAGAAGGATTCCATTGCGCTATGAATATTCTTTTCAAGTTCCTCAGTTAATGCACCACTCTTTTCAAGTTCATCAACTAATTCAGCATGATTCGATTTAAAGAATTTATGCATATGTTCTTCAAACTGTTTTACTTGCTCAACTGCAACCTCTTTCAAGAATCCAGCTTTTGCTGCATAAAGTGATAACACTTGGTATGACATACTTAATGGTGAATATTGTCCTTGTTTTAATAATTCAGTTAAACGAGCACCATGCTCAATTGTTGATTTTGTAATTGCATCTAAATCACTACCAAATTGAGTAAATGCTAATAATTCATGATATTGTGCAAGATCAAGTTTTAATGAACCTGATACTTTTTTCATTGCTTTTGTTTGTGCAGCCGAACCAACACGTGATACTGATAATCCACTATCTACCGCAGGACGTACCCCTGAATTAAACAATTCAGTTTGTAAGAAAATTTGTCCATCAGTAATAGAAATTACATTGGTTGGAATATATGCTGAGATATCTCCAGCTTGCGTTTCAATGATTGGCAATGCAGTTAATGAACCAGCACCCAATTCATCATTTAATTTCGCTGCACGTTCCAATAAACGAGAATGTAAATAGAATACATCTCCAGGATATGCTTCACGTCCTGGTGGACGACGAATTAGAAGTGACATTGTACGATAAGCTACCGCATGTTTACTTAAATCATCATAAACGATGAGCACATCTTTACCTTGTTCCATCCATTCCTCACCAATCGTACATCCAGCATAAGGTGCAATGAATTGCAATGGTGCAAGTTCACTTGCAGTTGCTGCAACAATTGTTGTGTACTCCATTGAACCACGTTGTCTTAGTTTTTCTACGATTTGCGCTACTGTACTTGCTTTTTGTCCAATCGCTACATAAATACAATTTACATTTTGTCCTTTTTGATTTAATATCGCATCAATCGCAATTGCTGTTTTACCAGTTTGGCGGTCACCAATAATTAACTCACGTTGTCCTTTTCCAATAGGAATCATTGAGTCAATAATTTTAAGTCCAGTCATTAATGGTTGATGTACACCTTTTCTTGTCATAACCCCTGGAGCAACACGTTCGATAGGTCTTGTCTTCGTTGATACGATTTCACCTTTACCATCAATTGGTTGTCCCAATGCATTTACAACACGTCCAAGCATACCATCACCTACTGGCACCTCAACAATACGCCCTGTACGTTTTACTTCATCGCCTTCTTTAATACCTGTATCATTACCAAGTAATACAGCGGCAACATGACTTTCTTCTAAGTTTAAAATCATCCCATATACATCGCCTGGGAATAACAATAGCTCACTTGACATAGCGCGATCTAAACCTTGAATTAACGCAATACCATCACCCACTCGAATAACAGTACCAACATCATTAGATTCGATCTTATCATGATAGTGTTTAATCTGTTCTTTGATTAAAGCACTTATTTCTTCAGGTCTTAACTCCATTGGTCTCACCTCGCTCCTTGAAGTAATTCACGTTTCATATTCATGATTTTATTTTTCATTGAAGTGTCTACTACTTCATTATCAATAACAACTCTAAACCCTGATAACAATCTTGCATCAATACGATTGATTAACTCGCATTTAAAATTAATCTTCTTCGACATTGCATCTTCAATTTCGTGAATTTGATTTTCTGTTAATGGTCTTGCGGAATACACAAAACCTTCTTTAATATTTTTAGATTGATTACATGCAGAATTAAAACCCATTAATATTGATTGTATATGGGTGAAGCGATGATGATCAATTAATAAACATACGAAATCCAACATACGTGGACTTAATACATTTTTAAATGCTTGAATCAACACTTCTTTTTTCTCTTCCTTTGTAATTTGTTCAGCCACAAAGAATTTATTCATTTCTGGTGTTAAAACCGTTTGAATTATTTTCCCTTGTTTTTGCCATTCATCAATTTGATTTTCTTCTTTTGCTAACTCAAAAAGTGCTATACCATAACGTTCAGCTAATTGATCCATTATGATTACTCATTTCTTTTACGAAATCTTCGATTACTTTTTGATCTTGGCTACTATCTACTTTTTCACTGATTAATTTTTCAGCTGCAAGCATAGCTACAGTAACCATTTCATCTACCATTTCTTCACGCATTTGATGTTTTTCAAGTGCGATTTCTTCACGTGCCTTTTCGAGTTTTGTTGTTGCTTCTACTTTAGCTTGTTCAAGAATATCTTCTTTTACATTTTTAGCTTCATTTTCAGCCTTAGCAATTATTTCCTGTGATTTGTGATAAGCATTAGAAACTTCATCATGAGCTCTTTGTCTATCCGACTGAGCTTCTTCTAATTTAGTTTCTGCTTCTTGGAGTTTCAAATGCATAACATGCGATCTTTTTTCTAACATGTCTCGTGCAGGATCCCATAAGTATTTGTATACAAAGAAAAATAGAACTCCTGTCGCTAGCAATTGTATAACCATTGTTGTTGGATTAGGAAATAACTGATTGGCGATATCGATATCGATCATCATTCATACCTCCTTCGTGATCAATTAGGTAAATATCTCCTATTTGAAAACGAAGATTAATAAGAACGCAATTAACATACCGTAGATAGCACATGTTTCTGCAAGCGCACACCCAACGATTAACATTGTTCTTATTTTTGATTCTGCTTCTGGATTACGACCTACTGCTTCTACTGCTTTTCCTGCTGCAAACCCTTGCCCAATACCAGTCATCATACCAGTCATGATTGCAAGACCTGCTCCAATTGCTACTAAACCTCTAGTGATATCCATAATAATTTTCCTCCTCTATTTCAATCATCTATTCTTGTGGTAATTCGTTTCCGATAAATACCATTGTTAATGTAATAAAGATAAACATTTGTATAAATCCTGAGAACACATCAAAGTACGCATGTAGTACCGGTGC
>NZ_JAVWNC010000077.1:0-8508 GCF_036637135.1 Anaerorhabdus sp.
TAAACATTTGTATAAATCCTGAGAACACATCAAAGTACGCATGTAGTACCGGTGCTACAAATGGACCTATAAAGTTAAACACACTTATATCAGATACAAACAAGCCTATAACCATACTGGAAATAAATCCTGTAAATGTATAAACAAGTGACATAATAATTCCACCACTCAATATGTTTCCGAATAAACGCAAACTCATTGAAATTAGTGGAGCAATACGACCAAAGATATTGGGTACTAGAAAAAGTGGAAATGGCTCAATGTAGCCATGTAAATATGATCCCAATCCATTTTCTTTAATACATGTATATTGGATCATTATCCAAGTTATTAATGCTAAAGTTAATGTAACACTGTAATTTTGTGTAGGTGGAAACAAACCAAACAAACCACTTATATTCGATAAGAAAATATAAATTGCAATTGTACCAATATAAGGTGCTAATCGCTTAACATGTTTCTTATCAACTGTGTTACCTACTGTATTATCAATGAGTTCTACTAACCAACAGGCAAGCATAACAACTCCTTTTGGTTTTTCTAAAGGATCTGTATTTTTAATTTTATGACCAATCCAAACACAAGCACCACTTATTAGTACTACCAAACCAATAATATAAGGGATTTCACGTTGAATGGTTATCGTAATTCCCATACTAGCTCTCCTTTCTTCTAATATTCATTCCATAAATCACAAATTTATTCAAAAGTAATCCTACTGCTGCTCCAATTAAATCAAATATTTGTGGCAACATCACCGCAAGCATTAGTGGAATTGCTAACATAATTAAATCTGTTAGAAACATAAATATCCATCCACCTAATTTTTTCTTACTATCAAGACCTTGCGTAATATTTCCTTCTAACCGCATTAAGTGAAGAACTGAAACTGATGTCCCCAATAAAACACCTAGACTAAATCGATAATTGAAGAATAAACCTACTACCATAATGATGCCACTTAATACCATCGTAGGTTTAATTGTACTTTTTATTTCTATATTCATTTTCCCACCATTTTGTATAGCATGAAGAATGCACTTACTGTTCCACATAATATTCCAGTAATCAAAAATATCGGTGTTGTTGTAAAGCATCGATCAAGAAAGTATCCCAATCCTGTACCAAATATTATATTGGCTATTACAGTTGTTCCAAGCGTAATCGCTTGAACCAAGGGTTTCATTATTTTGTACCGAAGATTCTATCTCCAGCATCTCCAAGACCTGGAACAATATAGCCCTTCTCATTTAATTTTTCATCAAGAGCTGCTAAATAAATATCAACATCAGGATGAGCTTCTTCTACTGCTTTAACACCTTCAGGTGCTCCAACAAGACATACTAACTTAATTAGTTTAGCACCTCTTTTTTTAATATTTTCAATCGCTGCAATTGCACTACCACCTGTAGCTAACATTGGATCTAACACCATTGTAACTGCATCCGGCATTGTGCTTGGAAATTTAGCGAAATATTCATGAGGCATTAATGTTTCTTCATCACGATATAATCCAATAAATCCAACTTTTGCAGTAGGAATTAAATCAGTAATTCCGTTCACTAGTCCAAGTCCTGCTCGAAGAATAGGCACAAGTACGATTTCTTTAGATAATTCATACGTCTTGCACTCAGATACTGGTGTTTGAACAATTACTTCATTGACAGGTAAATCACGACAAATTTCATACGCCATTAATCCTGCAATCTCATCAAGGTTTTGTCTGAAATCTTTAGTTCCAGTTTCGACTTTTCTCATTTGCGCCAGCTTGTGAGTAATTAATGGATGATTCAATACATTTAACATGGTTGTCCCTCTTTCTCTCATTCCTTGTCATTATAACATTCCCATCTATAAACTTCTATAATTCTAACGGGTTTAAGCGACTATTTTATCTTTTTTCACTAGTTATATTTTTCACGATATAAATTAGTATGATTCACAAAACTTTTCATAAAAAATAAAAAAGAATAATTAACAAAACTCGTTGTTATTTATTCTCCTTAGTATCAATTTTAAACAAATATGCAAACGCTAAAACATCACCAAAAACATCATGTAAGTCCAACTCTTGAGATGTCATACTTACATTCGTTGATTTAAGCATTCCAACCACTTCATCCATCTTCATTCCTTTGATTTCATGTTTTGTTTTACCAATTGTTTCTTCAAACAATCGATTACAGTAGTCCACTGTTTTATTTTTATCCGCAATTAAAATTCCTATTAAATTTGTATTCATTATTTCTTCAATAATTTTTAATAAATTTCTTTCACTTGTTATATCTCTTGCAGAACCTACAGTTCCTATTAATTCTCCCTTTGAATTGATTAAAGGAGACTTATATGTTTCTAGTAAATAAGTTTGATTGTGCGCTTTTATTTTTTCTTCAAATAACATTCTCTCTTTTACTCTAACAACCTCTTCATCTGTTTCAAGACATACATATTCACCATCTGCATATTCATCTGGTTCTAAATCCCAAATATAGTAATGTCCTCTACCCACACACTCACTAACACTCTTATCCACTAGTCGACCAAAAGATTCATTCACTTTTAAATGGACACCTCGCAAGTCTTTAATCCAAATAAAATCATCTGTATTATTCATTAGCGCGTTTAAAAATATATGTGTATTTTCAGTATCCTTATTTGTATTCAACTTGTTGATTAATTGACTATACCAAAATGACAACACTGTATCATTGGATGATTTTGACCACAAATCATCAAAATATGATAATAAATCTAATTCATCATTTAATCGTTCTATATCCTCATTACTACCATAGAAAATACATGATCTTCCTTTAACAATTCCTTCATTTTTAATTGATTGAATATCTTCTACAATACCATCAATAAAAATCAAATCACCAGCATTAAGTAATTGATCATCAAATGACTCACAAGTCATTACAATTACTTTCATTTCTTTATCATTACTAAAATTATCTAATTTGTTTTCTAAATCGTTTGTTTTTGAAACTATAACGACTTTTACAATTGGTTTTTGCAGCATAACAAACTTCCTCCACAACGTGAATTTATAGTATTACTATACCATGTTTTCATATCCAATTCACGAAGAAAAACTAGATTCTCACCTAGTTATTCAAATATAAATTTTTCTGTACAATCCACAACTTCTTGTTTAATCTTTTTAATATTTTCTTCACTTGGATTTTTCAATACATCTGATATCCAACGCGCAACTTGTTTAAACTCTTCTTCTTTGAATCCTTTTGTTGTCATTGCCGCAGTACCCAAACGAATTCCACTTGTTACAAATGGTTTTTCTGTGTCAAAAGGAATTGTATTCTTATTACAAGTAATATTAATTTCATCCAATAGGTGTTCAGCTTCTTTACCTGTCATACCAATTGATTTCACATCTACAAGTATTAAATGGTTATCCGTTCCCCCTGTTACAATTCTAAATCCTTCTTTTACTAATTCATCAGACATTGCCTTACAGTTCTTGACTACTTGATCAATATATTCTTTAAATGAAGGTTCAAATGCTTCATTAAAACAAACTGCTTTCGCTGCAATGACATGCATTAATGGTCCACCTTGCATTCCTGGGAATACAGTCTTGTCCAATACAGCTGCATATTTTTCTTTGCATAGGATAATTCCACCACGAGGTCCACGAAGTGTTTTATGTGTTGTACTTGTTACAAAGTCTGCATAAGGCACCGGTGACATATGATGACCTGTCGCTACTAGTCCTGCTATATGAGCCATATCTACCATAAGATATGCACCCACTTCATCTGCGATTTCTCTAAACTTTGCGAAGTCAATTTCACGAGGATATGCACTGGCACCACACACAATCATTTGTGGTTTTATTTCTTTTGCAATACGTAGTACTTCTTCATAATCAATCATTTCTGTTTCTTTATTTACACCATAACTATGAAATTCATATAGTTTACCTGAGAAATTCATGCTATGACCATGAGTCAAGTGTCCTCCACTACTCAAGTCCATCCCCAATACTTTATCCCCTGGATTTAAGACTGACATATAAACAGCCATATTTGCTTGTGACCCTGAGTGCGGTTGTACATTTGCATGTTCTGCATCAAACAATTTGCATAGACGATCTCTCGCAATGTTTTCTACGATATCTACATCAACACAACCACCATAGTAACGTTTACCTGGATATCCTTCTGCATATTTATTAGTTAGAATTGATCCTGTCATTTCACGCACATCTTTTGACACAAAGTTTTCTGATGCGATTAATTCAATATTATGTCTTTGTCTTTGAGTTTCTAATTCTACTGCTTCTAGTATTTCTAAGTCTTTCATTTGTTTTCCTCCAATTTTGTAAGTATCTCTTCAAGTTGAATTGGTCCTTGTCTTAAGACAACCAATTCAGTTTGTGTACAATCTAGAATCGTACTTGCGAGTGCATCACGATGCTGACCATCAATGATACAATCCAATTTATCGCCTAATCGATCATTTACCTCATTTGCATTCATACATACAGGGTCCCCTGATAGATTAGCACTCGTAAGAAATAAAGGTACTCCTACATCTTGTAAAAGTTCACGAATGCCTTCACCATCAATCATACGAATCGCTAATGTATCCTTACCATGATTAACACGCGCCGGTACTGTTTCCTTCTTCTTTAATATTAACGTTAATGGTCCGGGTAAAAATAAATTAAATATCTTACGGGATCGATCATCTAACTCACATATTGTTTCTAGTTGTTTTAAATTACCTACAACAAGTGGAAATGGCTTCTCCTCTGGTCTACCTTTGCAATGTACTAGTCTTTCTTGTGCTATCTCATCATCATAACGACAAGCTAGTCCATATACTGTATCGGTTGCAAAAGCAATAAGTCCACCATCCTTAACGATTTGACTGGCATACTTCCAATCTTTTGTTGAAATCACTTTGCTCATATTATCGCCTCACATTACAATTATTCTAGCATAATTTCTGCTTTATTCCCGTTACAATTTTATTACTTTATAGAGAAGTTGAAAAAGTTATTGAATTATTACTTGCAATTTTTTTAAACATCTTTAAAATTAATCTAGAATACACGGGAGGTATTTTATGAACATGCGATATGTTTACACTAAATCTATTTCAACTTGTTCTTATTTTAACCGTTATTCATTTTTATATTTTATTCCTAAAACTATTAACTATTGTTAGTGGTTTTTTTTTGGAAAATTAATTGCACACGGGAGGTAAAATTATGCCAAAAAGAGAAGACATCAAAAAAGTATTAGTCATTGGTTCAGGACCTATTATCATCGGTCAAGCTGCAGAATTTGATTATGCAGGTACGCAAGCTTGTTTAGCATTAAAAGAAGAGGGATATGAAGTTGTATTAATCAACTCAAATCCTGCGACCATCATGACGGATGCCAACATGGCAGATAAAGTCTATATGGAACCCTTAACATTAGAATATGTTGCGAAGATTATCCGTATGGAAAGACCAGATGCCATTGTACCAGGGCTTGGCGGACAAACTGGATTAAACCTAGTAATGCAACTAGATGCCAAAGGGATTCTTGATGAGTGCCAAGTAGAAATTTTAGGTACATCTATTGACTCAATTCAAAAAGCTGAGGACCGCGAATGTTTCAAAGACATGTGTATCTCTATCAATGAACCTGTTATCGCATCACAAATCGCAAACAACCTTGAAGAAGGCTTACAAGCTGCGAATGAAATTGGTTATCCACTAATTCTTCGTCCTGCCTTTACATTAGGAGGTACAGGCGGTGGATTCGTTGATACAGAAGTAGAGTTCATTGAACTTATGAAACACGCATTATCTCTTAGTCCTACGCACCAAGTACTTGTAGAAAAAAGTATTAAGGGATATCAAGAAATTGAGTTCGAAGTTATGCGTGATCGTACTAATAAAGCGATCGCAATTTGCGATATGGAAAACATGGATCCAGTTGGTATACACACGGGAGATTCAATTGTTTTCGCACCTTGTCAAACCTTAACAAATGAACAATATACAATTTTAAAAAATAGTGCATTAAAAATTATTCAAGAACTTAAAATTGAAGGTGGTTGTAACGTCCAATTCGCATTAGAACCAAACACATGCAACTATTACTTAATTGAAGTAAATCCTCGTGTAAGTCGCTCTAGTGCTCTAGCATCAAAAGCTACCGCTTATCCTATTGCACGTGTTACTGCAAAAATTGCAGTCGGATATACACTTGATGAAATTGATATTAGTGGACTTGCAGCATCTCATGAACCTGCGATTGATTATATCGTTTGTAAGGTTGCACGTTTCCCATTTGATAAATTTCAAAACGCAAGTAATAAACTATCAACTCAAATGAAGGCAACAGGTGAGGTTATGAGTTTAGGTATCACCATTGAAGAGTCCTTACTTAAAGCCTTACGTGGACTTGAAGTGGGTTCACCCTATCCAACTCTAGCTAAATTTAAAGATATGAGTAAAGATGATATCTTGAATTACATTATAACTCCTACTGATGATCGAATCTTCGACTTATTTGAAGCTTTACGTAAACACGCAACACCACAAGAAATTGCAAATGCAACAAAGATTACGCAATTCTTCATCGATAAAATTAATAACATTGTACAATTCGAATCAAAACTTAAAAATTCAATTGGTAGTATAGAAGTATTAAAAGAAGCAAAAATATTATCAATCGCAGATTGTTTTATTGCAAACTGTTGGAATATGAGTGATGTCGAAGTATACAACTTAAGAAAACAACATCATATTTATCCAAATTACCGCATCGTAGATAATTGTAAACACAAACAAAATTATGTACCGTACCTTTATTCAACATATTCAAATGAAGATGAAAACCGCATTTCTTCCAATCAAAAAGTCATCGTGCTTGGTAGTGGTCCTATCCGTATTGGACAAGGTGTTGAATTTGATTACTCAACTGTCCATGCGATATGGGCAATTAAAGAATTAGGTTATGAAGCAATCATTATCAACAACAATCCTGAAACCTTATCTACAGATTATACCATCGCAGATAAGTTATACTTTGAACCGCTTTTATTAGAAGATGTCATGAATATCATAGATTGTGAACAACCTCTTGGTGTTATTGTGACATTAGGTGGTCAAACCGCAGTTAACCTTGCAGATAAATTAACACAATGCCACGTATCAATTCTGGGTAGTGATTTGGAAGCCATTGAAAAAGCAGAGAACCGTGACTCATTTGAAAAAATAATGAATCAGTTACAAATACCACAACCCAATGGTAAAGCAGTACACAACATTCCTGATGGGTTAAAGGTTGCGAACCAAATTGGTTACCCTGTGCTTGTACGTCCTAGTTATGTTTTAGGTGGTCGTGCAATGCAAATCGTGAACGATGATATGCAATTAAAAACATACCTACAAACTGCTGTACAGGTGAACGAAGATCAACCCGTATTAGTTGATCATTACATTGTCGGAAAAGAATTAGAAATAGACGCTATATGTGATGGAACGGATGTCTTTATTCCCGGCATTATGGAACATGTAGAAGAAACAGGTGTACACTCAGGAGACTCAATTAGCGTTTACCCGACAATGTCTGTATCCACAAAAGTCAAAGATTGTATTACTTACTATACGAATAAACTTGGATTAGGCTTAGGTATCAAAGGTTTATTTAATATCCAATTTATAGTTGATGAAAATGAAAATGTATTTGTCATTGAAGTCAATCCACGATCATCAAGAACCGTACCATTCCTATCAAAAGTAACTGGTATTCCTATTTCAAACATCGCAACTAAAGTCATGTTAGGACATTCATTAAAGAGTCAAGGTTATGGTACTTTTGTACAACCGACGGGACTTCGTTGGTATGTAAAAGCGCCATCATTCTCATTTGCTAAAATCATTGGACTAGATGCTGTTTTATCTCCAGAAATGAAATCTACTGGTGAAGCTATTGGCTATGATGACCAATTGAATCGTGCTCTATATAAAGCACTACAAGCAAGTGGTATGACTGTGAGTAACTATGGAACAGTATTTGTAACTATATCAGATAAAGATAAGAATACCGCATTACCACTTATTAAACGTTTCTATAAATTAGGATTCAACATTGAAGCAACTTATGGTACTGCTGAATTCTTAAAACGTAACGGTATTAAAACACGTATTAAAGAAAAGATTAGTGATGGGTCAAATCAAATCATTGATTCATTGCAAAAAGGATATATCACTTATGTAATCAACACAGTATCTCACGAAAGCAATCATTCGCAATGTGATGGTGCAATCATTCGTAGAACTGCAGTAGAGAATGGTATTACAATGTTTACATCACTTTCCACAGTTAATGTATTACTAAATGTATTAGAAGAAATAACTGTTGGTGTAAGCACAATCAATCAATAACAAAAGAAACCACACAAGTTTAACTTTGTGTGGTTTTATTTAAAATAAACGAACAACATTCTATCTTTACCATTGATATCCTGCAAGAC
>NZ_JAVWNC010000078.1:0-8264 GCF_036637135.1 Anaerorhabdus sp.
GATGGTTTTATACTTGCTGTTTTTAGATATTCTTCCCTATTATCTGGATCTTGTAATCTTAAAACACTTTTTGCTATATTTAATCCCGTTGTTGTTTTCCCACCCCATTTTGGGCCAACAATCAATGTGGCACCAAACACTTCCATATTTATTTTCAGTTCTTTGTCTACCACTCTTTTTTTATAGTTTTTCATCACTTTACCTCTATGCTTATTATTGGTTATTTAAGTGGATATTTCAACTGTATTACCTGTTTTTGTGGCATTTCATTACCTGTTTTTGTGGCGTTTCATTACCTGTTTTTGTGGCATTTCATTACCTGTTTTTGCGCTTCGTTAGTCGCGATGATCATATACCTTGAGAATACGTATACCATATAACCAATTATTGCGCCTGATAAATTCATGATTATATCATCAATATCTGCTGACCTACCTATAAAGCTTTGAATGAATTCAAGTGTAAATGTAGTTAGGAATGCGATGATAAGTAAAATATACCATTTACTTGTTTGTTTAAATACCATTGGCATCAAACATCCGAATGGGATGAATAATATTACATTGGGTAGTTTTTCTACCACAAATTGATCAATTCCATTTACTTGCTGAAGCCAGAGAAAAGGTTTTATGTTTATATTTTCTATTGATGGGCGAGTAAGATCAATCGGCGTATAAAATAATGTAGCAAACAGAATGAGTATAATAGTACAAACTAATCCAAATCCACAAATCAATTTAAATGTACTATAGCCTCTTTTCTTTAATCTAACTAACAACGGAAAACAAATAATAAAAAAGATACTGATAAATAGTAGTGCCAAAGTAAAATATGCCTCAAGTCTATGCATAATACATCTCCTTTTATGCAACTATCTTACTTTACTAATACTTTCAATATCTTAAGTATTTCTTACAATTAGTATACGATTATCCTTCGTTGATATTTTTTATAATATTAACTATTTCATCATTCAATGGCAACTCTGAAAGTATTTCAAATTTTAATTTGAAATTATACTCACTAATCTCTTTTATTAAAATTCTATAGCTCACTAAGTGACCAATTAAATATTGTAACTTGCGATTTAAATCTTTGGGTTTATAAATAAATGGTACTGCGATAATAACTTCATTATCGTTATAATAGATACTATCTGTTTTACTACCTTTTATTAACTCAAAGTTATCTTCACAACATTTTTCCTTGGCTAATTTTCTAGCTTTTTTTGTTTCAGTATCGGTATAAAAATCATCATTAATCCGTTGATAAACTAGTGAAATTTGATGCTTGATTTCATCTTCCTCAAGACTGGATTTTGACTCTGTTGTAGACATAGCCATCGTCCACATATCAATACCACTTTCATTAGCTTTATTAAGCAATTTTGATGTAGCTTGTGGATCTTCTTTATCTAAATAAATATAACTCTCAATTTTGTTGGATATCATAACACCTACTTCACTTAAGTAAATAGGTGATTGAAAGAAGACAACTTCATCCAAATACAAACAATTCATTTGTTTTGGCATCATTTTATCTTTAGAAACTTTGAGTATTGCATCATACAATTCATCTTGGGTTGCATAACCATTCAACGAACCATATTCTTTCCACATTTTTTTGAAACTCAATGTGTATGATCTTTTGAACTTACCATAACCCACGATGCCTTTTTCTTTTCTTCTACCTCTCTCACTTCCTTTTGCAAGGAAGAAGAGTAAGTCTCCTTCAATAAAATCAGTAAATCTTTTTTGAGAACCTGGACGCCAAAAATTCATCGCATGATTTCCGTTTAAACGATGAAATTCAATCATATGTTTATCTGTAACATACGCAATTGATGACATGTCATTCTCCTTCTTTATCTAGAATATTCCGTAACTTTCTCCATTTTCATCAACACCCATGCCTAGTGCCGCAGGTACTTTAGGTAGTCCTGGCATTGTCATAATACTTCCTGTAAATACAACAACAAATCCAGCTCCTGCAGATACTTTAACTTCATTAACATGAATATCAAATCCAGTAGGTCTACCTACAATCTTTGGATCATCTGTTAATGACATTGGTGTTTTTGCCATACATATTGGTAATTTAGAAAAGCCCATTTCATTTAGCTTTTCGATTTGTTCCTTCGCTTGATCACTGAAGATAACATCGCGTCCACCATACACTTTTTGAGTGATCGTACGTACTTTATTTTCTATAGAATCATTAACATCATAAATTGGTGCATAGTGTGATTCTGTATCACAACATGCCACAACTTTATTCGCTAAATCAATTGTACCTTCTCCACCTTTTGCCCAAGCATCCGATAGTGATACAAGTACATCTTTTTCTTCACACCATTTTTTTAATGCTTCTACTTCTGCATCAGTATCTTTTGCGAATTTATTGATTGCGACAAGTATTGGCACTCCAAATTGTTTTACTGTATCAATATGTTTTTCTAGATTTTCAATACCTTTAAGCATTGCATCTACATTTTCATTTCCTAATTCTTCTGCACTTACACCACCATGTAATTTAAGTGCTCTAATTGTTGCGACAACAACAATCGTATTTGGTTTTAAATCTGCAATACGACATTTAATATCTAAGAATTTTTCAGCTCCTAAATCTGCTCCAAATCCCGCTTCAGTTACAACATAGTCAGAAAGTTTTAATGCCATCTTTGTAGCGATAACCGAGTTGCATCCATGCGCAATATTTGCGAATGGACCACCATGAATAAGCACTGGTGTTTTCTCTAGTGTTTGAACTAAGTTTGGTTTAATTGCTTCCTTCATCACTACAGTTAATGCTCCACCTACTTTTAAGTCTTGAATCGTAACAGGTAAATCATCATAAGTGTATGCAACGATACAACGATTAACTCTTTCTTCAAAGTCTTTTAAATCTTTTGACAAACATAAAATTGCCATAATTTCTGTAGCTACTGTTATACAAAAACTATCTTTACGTTCAACACCATTTGTTGGTTTATCTTGTGCAATTGTAATACTACGTAAAGTTCTATCATTCATATCCAAACATCTTTTCCAAATAACTTTTGTTGGATCAATGTTGAGTTCATTTCCTTGATAAATTGAATTATCTAAAACAGCCGACACTAAATTGTTTGTCGTTGTGATGGCATGCATGTCTCCTGTGAAGTGCAAGTTAATATCTTCCATTGGTACAACTTGTGCATATCCTCCACCTGTTGCCCCACCCTTTAATCCAAATACTGGACCAAGAGATGGTTCACGTAAACAACCCATAACATTTTTACCAATCTTTGAAAGTCCATCAACTAAACCAACTGTTGTTGTTGATTTTCCTTCACCTGCTTTTGTTGGATTGATTGCAGTTACTAAAATTAACTTACCATCTTTTCTGTCTTTTAAATCCGTCATGATGTCATTGTTAATTTTAGCTTTTGTTGAACCATAATATTCAACATATTTTGGATCAATGTTTGCTTTCTCTACAATCTTTGAAATTGGTTCCATTACATTTTCTTGAGCAATTTGTAAGTCTGTTTTCATTTCCTTTTCCCCCGCTTTTGATTAATCGTTTTTCATTTGTTTACGACCCTCTAACGCTTTAATTAGAGTCAGTTCATCAGCATAATCTAAATGTCCACCCATTGGTAATCCATGAGCGATACGTGTTACTAAACATCCTTTTTCTTCTAATAGTTTTGCTAAGTATAATGCTGTTGTTTCACCTTCAAGTGTTAAGTTAGTCGCAATGATTACTTCTTGTACATTTTCGTCAATACGATTCATCAATTCACTTATATTTAAGTCTTCTGGTAGAATCCCTTTTCTTGGTGAAATAACACCATGGAGTACATGATATACTCCTGTAAATTCTCTTGTCTTTTCCATTGCGATAATATCTTTTGCAGATTGTACAACACAAATTTCATTTTTATTTCTTGATGTATCTTGGCAAATTAAACATGTTTCATCTTCACTATAATTTCCACAAATATGACAAGTATGTATTTTTGTTTTGCAATCAACTAAAGCTTTCGCAAATCCTTGAATATCTTCTTCACTTGTATCTAACATGAGTAGTGCATAACGTTCTGCTGTCTTTGCTCCAACACCTGGTAGAAGTTTAAAATATTCAATTAAGTCTTCTAAACTTTTTGGATACATGATTAGAACATTCCTGGCATTTTAACACCAGCTGTTACTGTTCCCATTTTTTCTTCACGATCTTTACTTGCTGTATCAACAGCTTGATTAATCGCAACCATAATCAAATCTTGTAACATTTCTTTATTATCTTTCTCTAAAAGATCTTCTTCAATGTTAATGTTTACTACTTCATAATTACCTTTGATCGTAACACTAACACCATTACCACCAGCAGTACCTGCATATTCCGATTCATTTAATTCTGCTTCAATTTTTTGAATACTTCCTTGCATCTTTTGTGCTTGTTTCAATAAGTTTTGTAAATCCATTTTTTATTCCTCCTCAAAAATTGATATGTTTTCTTCACCAAATAAATCAATTAGTTTTTCTTCATTGGTTTTCTTTTTTTCTTTTGTAACTACCTTTTTATATTTCGTAATCATTGCAGCATCAGGCAATTCATTTTTAGTCCAACGTTCTTTGAATTCTAATGTGATTTTTACAAAAGATTCTTTATCAATTGCATAAATCATTTTATCCAAATCGCATTGTTCTTTTACAAAATAATATAACTCTTGATTGAGTTGTAAATCATTAATTTGATTTGCTTCAGCTGGAGAATCAGTTGTAATAACAATGTAATCTTGTCCACTTGCCGCAATATCAGTATGTTTTAAAATTGTTGCGCATTTTGCACACGTAATCTCTCTTGATTTACCATCCAATGTAGTCCAAATTTGTTTGTCTATTTCTTTATTTTCTTTACTAGCGCCCGACAACAAACTCAATACAAATTCAACAGATAGTGTTGGTACAGGTTCTTCTTTTTTCGGTTTAATTTCTTTTACTTCTTCTTTTACATCAAGTATTGGTAATTCAACAAGATCCTCTTGTTGCTCATCAGGATATATATCTTGTTGTTGATGTTGTTGTTCAACTGGTTTGTTTAAAGGTTGCTTCACTACCGTTTGTTGAATGATCTCAATCGGTTTAGAACTTACTTCAGTTGCTCCCATCATTTTGAGAACTGCTACTTCAAAGTAGGATGTTACATTACTTGCATTTCGATACGATACAGTTGCTTCCATTAGAACATCAATCATCTTCAGAAGTACATTTGCATTTCGATTACTACAAATTGTTTCTACTTCATTTACATTCAACATTTGAAGTAATCCTGAATCACTTGTATATGCATAGATAACACTCTCTTTAAGTACCTCTACCAAATCATTAGTAAGTCTTCGTATATCCACACCTTTTTCATTCAGTGATTGAATTGTATTTAGTAATGACTTTGCATCCTTATCAAAAATGTTTTGTATTAAATCCATTTTTTCTTTGATTGTAGTGATACCATAAATATCATTTACATGTTTCACTGTAATCTCATCCTGTGCATACGCTATACATTGGTCTAATATACTTAATGCATCACGCATACCACCATCTGATAATACCGCAACCAAACGCAACGCTTCATCATCCACACGGATACCTTCTGTATCCACAACATAACGTAATCGTTGAATGATTTCTTCTTGTCCAACTTTACCAAAGTCATAACGTTGACAACGCGAAATAATTGTCGGTAATACTTTGTAAGGTTCTGTTGTAGCTAAAACGAAGATAACATGTGCAGGTGGTTCTTCTAACGTTTTTAGTAATGCATTAAAAGCTCCTTGCGATAACATGTGAACTTCATCGATAATATATACTTTAAATTTACCTTGAATTGGAGAATACTTTACTTTTTCAATTAAATCACGAATTTGATCAACACCACTACTACTTGCAGCATCGATTTCTACTATATCTTGATGCGTACCTGCATCACTAGCTTTACAATTATCACACTCATTGCATGGTGCCTTCTCTTTATTTTCACAGTTGACTGCTTTAGCTAAAAGTCGTGCAACTGATGTTTTCCCAGTACCACGAGGACCACACAACAAATACGCGTGTGCTGTTTTATTTTGTTTAACTGCATTCATCAAAGTCGTCACAATATGTTTTTGACCTACGACTTCTTCAAAAGAAGTTGGACGGTACGTACGATATAAAGCTTTATAACCCATTCTTCCTTCCTCCTTTTTACTCATTATGCTCTTTTTATTATAACAAAAAACAACCTTGAATTATAGTGGGAATAAAGGTTGTTTCATACTATTTCTATAGATACGCCAATCTTCCTTTACTGATGTATTTCAAAGAAGTCTTTGCATTCAATTTTACTTTTTTCACTTAAATCATGCCAACGTATACCTTGTATTGCACCTTCAATGGCATAGAGTTGATTAAGACAAGCCCCTGAATCCACCTTTTTAATACGTAACCAAGCTTCTTTACTCCCTAATTCCTTTAGTTCATCAAGTGTTGTAATTCCTACTTTATTTAGATGTTCCTCAATTACTTT
Organism: Anaerorhabdus sp.; assembly: GCF_036637135.1. Taxonomy (GTDB): domain Bacteria; phylum Bacillota_I; class Bacilli_A; order Erysipelotrichales; family Erysipelotrichaceae; genus Anaerorhabdus. The sequence continues at coordinate 6,556 of NZ_JAVWNC010000078.1, forward strand.
GCCTATATTTACTACTTTAGATAAATCACCCATGTCTTATCCTCTATTATTCTTTCTTTTGCTTTTGAAGAAATCCTTTAGTAATTGTGCACATTCATCTTCTAATACTCCGCCTTCAACCTCAGGATAATGATTAAATCCTTCTATTTCTCTAAAATCAACGCAACTACCAAAACAACCTCCCTTTGGATCATAAGCCCCAAAATAGACTCTTGGTATCCGCGATTGTATGATGGCACCCGCACACATTGGACATGGTTCCAATGTTACATACAATTCACAACCCTCTAACCGCCATGTTTTAAGCTTCTTACAAGCTTTTTCTATTGCGATATGCTCCGCATGAGATGTTGCGTTTTGACTCTTATTCCGTATGTTATAACCCCTAGAAATAACCTTACCATCCAGCACAACAATTGCACCTACCGGTACTTCATCGATACTTTGAGCTTTCAATGCTTGTAAGTAAGCTAACCTCATGTAGTCAACATTTGTTTTCTCATACTTTTTCATTATTTAACCACGCCTCTACTAAGTTATCTCCATTATATACTAACTTTAACGAGAAAAAAGGTAGATCTTTCCTTAAACAATCAAGAAAGATGCGATCACCCTCCCACATGTTTAATGTATCCAGTTCATCCTTAGATACCCACCTCAATGTACCTTCATCACATTCTTTTAATTCACCCTTAAATGAATCTGATGTAAACAAAAACATATATTCAGTATAGCCATCATTTTGTACAAACGTAATGATACCTCTACATTTTGCCTCAACTAAATCTAATCCAGTCTCCTCTTTTACTTCTCTTAAGTTGCACTCATCACATGATTCTCTAGGCTCTAGTTTCCCACCTATACCAATCCATTTCCCTTGATTGATATCCTGCGCTTTTTTATTACGATGAAGCATCAAGTAACAATTATCTTTCTCTATATAGCATAAGGTTGTGATCATCATTGCCTCCAGAAAATAAAAAGGGTACACACAAGTAGAGGTTCTTAAGGCTGCTACCTTCCGGTCCTGACCTGATTCAATACATACTTGTTGTACCGTTATTTATTATACGAGATATTTTATTAATTCACAAGAAGAACTCACAAAGAATTAGAGCATTTCAATCATATTTATCTAATTAGATTTAATTTATTTGCTTCCAAGTAATCATTAGTAACTACACCATAAAAGTGATACTTATTATTTTCATATTCAAATTCATAGAACTCATCATTCTGATAATATTGAATATCCATTCCATCATAATTAATTGAATCGATTAAATTACTTGAATTAATATCCAAATAAATTGGATTATTGCGGCTAATTTCTATAGCATAAACAATTTGATAATCAATAATTGGAAACAAAGCACTCTTATTCATATCTCTCATTGATGTATACATCCAAGCATTTTCAATATTTTGAATTCCTTGGAAGTCGGAAGTTCTTTGATTAAATAAATCGATTGTGCGTTGCTTGGGATTGTCCAAACCATAAATTAGAAATACACATAAAATAAACTTGAATACATAGTATTTATCTTTCTTTATAGAGAATAAGTAATTTGAAAGTAGAATACACAAAACATAAAGAACAAGCTTAAATATTATATTTAACAAGAAACTATAAAACTTGATTTGGATTATATAATTCGCTATAAAAATAAAGAAGATTCCAACTATTAATGACAAAATTTGTTTTTTCA
>NZ_JAVWNC010000079.1:0-7754 GCF_036637135.1 Anaerorhabdus sp.
TTCTGGAGAATTTCCTAATGCATTCCCTCCAAGTGCAATTACTAATCTTTTTTTACTCATAAATTACCTTTCTCTTTATCCAAATATCAATGCTTAGAACTAGGGTCTAAGCCCTAGTTTCTAAACATAGAAGGATATTATTTTAATGTTGCATACATAACTGCTTTAATTGTATGCATACGGTTTTCAGCTTCATCAAATACTACTGATTGTTTTGATTCAAATACTTCATCAGAAACTTCCATTTCTTTTAGACCAAATTTCTTAGCGATTTCTGATCCAATTGTAGTATTTGTGTCATGGAAGCTAGGTAAGCAGTGCATAAAGATAGCATCATGTTTAGCCATTGCCATAACATCTTTGTTTACTTGGTATTTACTTAATAGTTTAATTCTTGTATCCCAAACATCATCTGGTTCTCCCATAGAAACCCAAATATCTGTGTAGATAACATCAGCATTTGTAGCACCTTCTTTAACATCTTCTGTTAAAGTAATTGTACATTCATGTTCTTTAGCTAATTCTTTACAAGTAGCTACTAATGATTCTTCTGGCCATAATTCTTTTGGTGCACAAGCTGTGAAGTTAAGACCTAACTTCGCACAAGCAACCATTAATGAATTACCCATGTTATTGCGAGCATCCCCAAAGAATGTGAAGTTGATTCCTTTTAGATGTCCAAATTTTTCTTCGATTGTTAACATGTCAGCTATCATTTGAGTTGGATGAAATTCAGTTGTTAAACCATTCCATACTGGTACTCCAGCATATTTTGCAAGTTCTTCAACTAATTCTTGAGCATAACCACGGTATTCAATACCGTCGTACATTCTACCTAAAACTCTTGCAGTATCAGCGATACTTTCTTTTTTACCCATTTGGCTTGAACCTGGATCAAGGTAAGTAACACCCATTCCTAAATCCATTCCACCTACTTCAAATGCACAACGAGTACGAGTAGATGTTTTTTCAAATAACAATACGATATTCTTTCCTTCAAGGTAACGGTGAGGAATACCTGCAAGTTTCATTTTCTTTAATTCTTTTGATAAATCGATTAAATATCTGATTTCTTCACTTGAGAAATCTAATAATTTTAGGAAATTTCTTCCTCTTAAGTTAACTGCCATATTAATAATCTCCTTCTTCTATTTTATTGGTTTGGCTTAGTCTTCACGAACAAGTGGCATTGACATACATCTTGGTCCACCACGTCCTCTAGATAATTCGGCACTTGGCATTTCAAGAACTGTTAAGCCTTGTTCACGTAATATTTTGTTTGTAACATCATTGCGATCATAAACAATGATGACTCCTGGTGCGATACATAATGTATTCGATCCATCATTCCATTGTTCACGTTCACTAGCGATGCGGTCACCACCAGCACATGGAATTAAAGTAACTTTACGTCCAATGTATTTTTCTAAAATATTTTCTAACTTGTCATTAATTTCTTTAACAAGGATATCTCCATCTTTTGGAGTAATTTCAAATACTTGTAATGCTCCATAAATACCTGGATGAACTGTAAATTTATCAACATCAATTTGAGTAAATACTGTATCAAGATGCATCATTGCACGATTGTTAGGAATATTTACTGCTAAGATTCTTTGAATTTTGTTTTTTGGATTATTGAAGATGCGGTGAGCTAATCCATCGATTGCTTCTGGACATGTACGTTGAGAAATACCAACTGCTAATGTATGTTCATTGATATTAAGAACGTCTCCACCTTCAATATGGAACTCATCATATCTGTCATACCATTTTTCGACTTGTCCTTTGTATTCAGGATGATAAGCGAAGATGTATTCAGCATAGATAGTTTCACGATTTCTTGTAATAGAGTACATTTTATTTAAAGTAACTCCATCCCCAACTGATGCAAATGGGTCACGTGTGAAGTATAAGTTTGGCATTGGATCGATAATTAATTTGTCTGATTCAGAAACAAGGTCTACTAATGAATTTTCAGGAGATACATGAACTTCTTTTAAGTTCAATCCTTCCATTGTTTTTAAAACTAATTCTTTAGGATCAGTAATTGAGTCAAAGAAATTAAATAAGATTTTCTTCCAACGTTCAGTGTGAATGTTTGCTTCAATGATGTATTGTTTAATGAATTTTTCACGAATTTCAGGATTACTAGCAATTGTTTCAGCCATTAAGTCTTCCAAATAAACTACTTCAACACCATTTTCTTTTAAAATTTCTGCAAAGCGGTCGTGCTCTTTTTGAGCTACAGGTAAGAATGGGATATCATCGAATAATAATCTTTCTAATGTATCTGGTGTTAAATTCAATAATTCCTTCCCTGGTCTATGTAATAGAACTTTTTTAAGTGGTTTAATTTCACTTGTTACATGAATTGCTACCATATCAAATCTCCTTCTTTTCTTTTTCTTGTGTTTTACTTCGGCTTTTTCAATGATGGGACGTCCAATCGATATCATTGAAATCGCTTACTTGATAATTACAGTCTAGCCCCATCTGAATCGTGATGTGGGTCAAAAAAAACATATTTTATTGTAAAATTAGTTTTTCAAAATTTACATTTTTATGAAAGAAATCATGAAAAAAAGTTATGAAACAAGACTCAAACCCTTTATTTGTAAGCGATTTCAGTAATGTAAATTATTTAAATCACAAGTGATTTTTGATTTATTGGTTAAAATGAAAATAAAAACTTTTACAACAAAATATAGCAAATCAGTCATTATTCAACAAAAAAAGAAAAGCCCAAAATTTTGACTTTTCCTTAATATTAAAGATTTATTTACTTCTTAGAGGTTTACGATAAATAATTGAGGTCCAAACTATGGCTACAATAACTAAAATTACCAATAAAATTAAGCCTGCATTAAAATAATAGTTATTATTCAATAAAGTACTTAACAGTAAACAAAATAATGATATAGATATACCAACTACAATTTTACCCATGAACTTGCATAACCCCACCTGATTAATCTTCATTAATTGCTCTTTAGGTAACATATTAAATCCAGCTATTAAAAATATTCCTTTTCCACTTAGCAAATACAATCCTAAAAGAAAAACAATGACAATCATGACACCAAGTATTAGTTCATTCATTTTTATATCTTCCTTAAAAGGTATAATTTGTAGAAAACACTAATTGTCATTTGGAATAATGCAACCATAACTAACACATAAGTGATGTTAACATCATATGGAGCAAGGATTAAACCTGCAAATATAATCAAACCACTCAGTATCATTAGTAAAGGTTGACCTGCTTTAGCACGAATATAACGTTTTCTTTCATCATGTTCTTCAGCATATAGTTGTTTTAATTTATCGGGATTACCTAATGCTTTTCTTGTCTTAACAATATATACTCCAAACATGATTTCCATGGCGCTAATTAATCCAGTTAAAAAACAAAATTCCAATGCTAACCATTCTGGCAATGTTTCCTGATCTACAAAAACAACTGGAATTAATACGAAAATCATTGCACATATTCCTATTATTGTAAGTATTTTGATTCGTTTCTTTAGTTTATTTTCAAAATTTGTCATTTTAATCTATCTCCTTTAGATCAAATACCTCTTCTATTGTTTTGCCAAAATATCTTGCGATTTTATAAGCAAGTGGCAGTGAGGAAGTATATTTTTCAGATTCAATTGATATAATCGTTTGTCGTGTAGTCCCTACAGCTAAAGCCAGTTCTTCTTGAGAACATTTGTTTTCTTTTCTCAATTCCTTAATTTTCGTCTTCATAGTTCCCCTTTAAAATGTATAGTTAACTTTACATTTATATTATTACTTCTTTTACGTAATATGTCAAGTACACTTTACATATCTTTGCACATAAAAAGCTGATATTTTCATATCAGCTTTTCCCCTACATCTTTTCAGGTGCGCTTATTCCAATTAAGTCTAATGCATTAGCTAAAGTTTGTTTAGTAGCTAATAACAATCCTAAACGTTGATTTGTAAGTTCAGGTTGAGTTTCATCAATAATTTTATGAGCCCCATAGAAACTGTGGAAGAATCCAGCAAGTTTTTGAACATAATTACAAATCTTGTTTGGAGAACGAGTAGCTGCAGCATCTGCAACAACACTTGTAAATTCCGCAATATATTTTAGTAAGTCTACTTCTTTTTCGCTTACTAATAAATCATAGTTATCTTCTGCTTTAAATTCAGGTGCATTACGTAAGATTGAACACATACGAGCATGTGCATATTGTGCATAATACACAGGATTTTCATTTGTTTTCTTACGAGCTAAACCTAAATCAAAGTCTAAGTGAGTATCAACAGCACGACTTACGAAGAAATAACGAGCTGCATCTACACTAATATCATCACAAAGTTCACGTATTGTAATTGCATTACCTGTACGTTTACTCATTTTAACTTCTTGACCGTCGTCAACTAAACGAACCATTTGAATAATATCAACTTCTAAATCATTTGGTCCATAACCCATTGCTTGAATAGCAGCAATCATACGTGGAATATATCCATGATGATCTGCACCCCATAAGTTAACAAGTTTTGTATAGCCACGATCAAATTTATCCATGTGGTTTGCAATATCTGGAGTAAGGTATGTTAATGTTCCATCACTCTTACGAAGTACACGATCTTTATCGTCTCCCCATTTCGTTGATTTAAACCATAGAGCTCCATCTTCTTCAAATGTTAGTCCCATATCTTTCATCTTTTCAATGCATTCTTCAACACTTCCATTGTCATAAAGTGATTGTTCAGAAATCCATGAATCGAATTCGCAACCATAATATTGTAAATCTTTCTTAATTTTTTCAAGTTCTTTTTCGCGACCTTTTTCCTTGAAGAATTCAATGCGACCTTCTTCTTGATTTAACCATACATCGCCTAACTCTTCAGCTAGTTCTTTACCAATTTGAGCAACATCAGGTCCTTGATATCCGTCTTCTGGAATATCTACTTTAACACCGAATGCTTCTGCATAACGAGCATATACTGATTTACCTAAGTTGATCATTTGAGCTCCTGCATCATTGATATAGTATTCACGTAAGCAGTTATATCCACTCTTTTTAAGTAAACGGCAAATACAATCACCCCAAGCAGCTCCACGAGCATGCCCTAAGTGAAGATCGCCAGTAGGGTTTGCACTTACATACTCTACTAAGATAGGTAAGTTATCACCGCTTGTGTTTTCTCCATAATGTTCGCCTTTGTCTAAAACAACATTAATAATACTAGCTAAAACTGATTTCTTCATCCAAAAGTTAATAAACCCAGGACCAGCTATTTCAATTTTATCTGCATCTTTAACTGTTTCTTTTAAACCTGCAACGATGTCTTGAGCAATCATTGCTGGTGCTTTCTTCGCAACTTTTGCAAGTCTCATTGCAATGTTCGTTGAATAATCCCCATTTGTGTTATCCTTTGGAATTTCAATCATAATTAAAGAATCGTCAATTTCACCATATAGGTTAGTGACTACATTTTTAATCGCACTTGTTAATTCTAATTCAATTTTATTCATACAAATCTCCTCTTTATAAAATTAAAACTGATACGTTTGTATCAGCTTTGTTTGTTAATGGCGCGCCCAGTAGGAATCGAACCCGCAACCTTTTGATCCGTAGTCAAACGCTCTATCCAGTTGAGCTATGGGCGCATTTACTTGCTCATTCATCTTAACAAACAAAATTTTCTTTTGCAATACCTATTCTAAAGTTTAAATAAAAAACGCCTCTTCTACTGAAGAGACGATATAAACCGCGGTACCACTCAAATTGCTAAATAGATAAACTATCTAACCTCTCTCCTTTAATGCAGGAATACACTATCCTTACTATCATACGGATAAATCTCCAAAGCTCGTTTCATTCATATTTCACTACTCATTTTCACCAATCTGAGCTCTCTATAAGTTTCTTATGAACTACTACTCTTTTTCATCGACACAGTAAGCATATCAAATTCAAAAATTTTGTCAACCCATAGCTTTAGGCATTACTCTGTAATTTCTTTGATTTTATCCGCAAAACGAATAATTTGATGTCCATTCAATACTAGTTCTCCCTCATCACCTTCTTCAAGAACTTGATATTCAAAGATGCTACAAGTACAGTCAATGATTTCATCCGTATCCGTTTTAAATTGAACATCATACTCTTGATTTGGAAAAGGTAAATCTCCTGGAATTGGAAAATAATCATATGCTTGTTTCTTATAACACGTTGCCTTTTTAATTACTCTATTTTGCATTTTCTTCTTCCTCTTCTAAATTTGGCATAGTGACTCCATTAGGTAACGGATTTTTTTTACGCATAAAATGATAAATGATAAACGGAACAAATATAACTAAAATAAAACTTACAATGAGAATCATAAAGTATTCTTTTGGAGCATTACTTCCTTGAAGTTGAGCAGGTGGAATAAATGAAATTAGAAATACTATAATAGAGAAAAGTAACCCTGATAAACCGAAGAAATATTGAATTACTTTTGATTTTGAGATACGAAATGCACGATCAATATCATCGTGTTTATATACGAGAGCTAGATAAGCAATAAAGAAAATAATATAAGCAATTGAATAAATAATAACTGTTAACGACATACTTGCAAAGAATGATAAATTGTTGTTGCCATTACCACCAAATGTAAGTATCGCTGCCCATATTGTTACAATGATCCCTTGAAGAATAAGAAATTGTGTTGGTACACCATGTTGGTTTGTTTTTGATAAATTTTTTGGTAGTAAGCCTGTTTTACCTGCAACTTGCATCCCCCAAGAAGGACCTACAACCCAAGCAGTTGCTTCAGCTAACACACCCATAGATATTAAGATGGCAATCACTCTTACTATCCAATCTAAGTTGGGTCCAAAATGTGCAAGTAAACCCTTGAATCCTTGTAATACACCTGTTGATAAACCTAATTTATCGGCAGGAACAACTGATCCTATAGACAATCCACCCATCGTATTTAGAATAATCGCAAGAACCACAAGAACCAATACTGCAATTGGATAATCACGCTTAACATTTTTCATCTCATTCGCATGTGTTGCGGATGCTTCAATACCTGCATATGCCAAGATAAATGATACAAATACAACTAGGGTATTCACTTTGCTAAAATCAGGAATAAATGTTTTTAAATCAAATGTTAATAAACTAGTTCCTCCTGTTAAGAAGTAAGCAATCGTTAAACCAAACAAGAATACTGCTGGAATCAAGATCCCGATAATAAAACCATATCGTGATATTTTCGCACTAAAACTTGTGCCCTTAAATTGTGAAAAAGTTATTGTCCAAAAGATTAGTAGTACCCCCATAAACCTAATTAATGGGTTTGTATTTAAAGTATCAAAGTTAAAGACATACGATAAAGCACTCAAGATGAAATAAATCATGGTTACAAATCCAACAGTGCCTTGAAACCATTGGAAGAAGATATGAGCAAATCCCCACTTCTCCCCTAATAAGTGCCCAGACCATGTATAAACGCCTCCAGTATCCCATCCCTTGACTGTTGCCATTTCTGCTGCACATAAAGCAACTGGTAAAAACCAAAAGAAACCTCCAATAATCAGAAAAAAGACAAGAGAAAATCCAGAAGATGCAAAACTTGGATATTCATATACGGTCATTACCATTGATGCTGTTAATGCAAAAAAACCAAATAATGTTAAACTCTTTTTGTTAGTCATAAACTAGGTCCCTTCATAGTGTTAACTATAATTTCATCCTAGCATTGAGTATTGGTTT
>NZ_JAVWNC010000080.1:0-7372 GCF_036637135.1 Anaerorhabdus sp.
CGTAGCATAGAAGAGTACTGAGTTTATTGGACACAAATTCTACGAGAGAGGAATTCGGGAACTTCATAAAGGTTCTTTCATGATTTTTGTAACAAAACAATTTTCTTGAGTAATTTATGATAAAATAAGAATGGTGATAAAAATGATAGCATTTATACGTGGAAAAGTATTTGCATATGGAATTGATTGGATTATACTCGATAATCAAGGCATTGGTTATCGTATACATTTTGGACATCCTGAAGCTGTAAAACTAAATCAGGAAGTACAAGTATTTACATATCAACATGTACGTGAAGATGAATTAAGTCTTTACGGTTTTATGTCGCTTGAAGAACAAGAGTTGTTTCTTAAGTTAATATCGGTAAAAGGACTTGGTCCCAAAACTGCAATGGCAATGTGTAGTAAATTTCCTTACACACAAATCGTTCAATCGATTGAAAATGGTGATGTAAGTTTCTTAAAGGGAATGCCAGGAGTGGGTAATAAAACAGCAAGTCAAATTATTCTAGATTTAAAGGGTAAACTTGTTAGTGCAGGTAAGAATGAACCAGTATCGAGTGAAATACAAGATGCTTTAGAAGGATTAAAATCTTTAGGTTACAAACAAGGAGAAGTTCAATCTGTTGCGAATATATTAAGTGAGAGACCAGGTTTATCAAGTGATGAATACTTGAAAATTGGGCTTCAACATTTAATGAAGAAGAAAGTAGGAGGTTAGAATGGAAGAAAGACTTGTCTCTGCACTTGCAGAAAATGAAGATGAAGAAGAAACACTGCGTCCGAAATGGTTAGAAGAATATGTAGGTCAAGATTCATTAAAGAATAATTTACGTGTGTTTATACAAGCTGCTTTGGGACGTAATGAAACATTGGATCATGTCCTGTTGTATGGGCCTCCTGGGCTTGGTAAGACAACACTTGCTTATATTCTTGGTAACGAGATGAAGGGAAAAGTTAGAACATGCAGTGGTCCTAGTATTGAAAAACCAGGTGATTTAGCTGCGATTCTATCTACAATTGAAGCAGGTGATGTTTTATTTGTGGATGAGATTCATCGTTTGCCGAAGGTTGTTGAAGAAGTTTTATATCCAGCAATGGAAGATTTCTGTATTGATGTGGTTGTTGGGAAAGATGCAACAACAAGATCAATACGTTTAGATTTACCACCATTTACATTAGTTGGAGCGACAACACGAGCAGGTGATTTAACAGCACCTTTACGTGATCGTTTTGGTATTGTTTCGAAGTTGGACTATTACACGATTGAGCAACTTGGAAGCATTGTAAAACGAACTGCACGCGTACTTAATGTAGAAATAGTAGATGAGGCAGTATTTGAAATCGCAAAACGATCTCGTGGTACACCACGTATCGCAAATCGTTTATTAAGAAGAGTTCGTGATTTTGCTCAAGTATTGAACAATGGAGTAATATCCATTGATATCGCAAAGTCTTCACTTGATCAATTGAAAGTTGATGCATTAGGACTTGATGAAGTAGATATCCATTACTTAAGAGGTGTTATTGAACGTTTTAGAGGAGGCCCTGTAGGTTTAGAGGCACTCGCAAGTTCAATTGGAGAAGAACCACTTACATTGGAAGATGTCTATGAGCCTTATTTAATACAAATTGGATTTATAAATCGTACAGCTCGTGGTAGAGTTGCAACTCCAAAGGCATACGAACATCTTCAAATTACATATAATGATCAATTATTTTAGAATGGAACTTGCGGTTCCATTTTTATCATTTCCAAATTACTAGTCTTAAAGAGGTGACAGCATGAATAGAAGATATATATCAAAAATTCAAATCCAAGAAATTGAAGATCATTCATATATTAATGATTTGCCTATTGTTAAAAATTTGTTGAAACTAAAAGAACTAAGTTTTGATCATGATGTTATTTTCTTCGTGGGAGAAAATGGAACTGGTAAATCCACACTTATTAAAGCAATTGCAGTTAAAGCAGGATTCAATGCTGAGGGTGGTTCCAAAAACTTTGATTTTGAGACAAAAAACACAGTTTCAAATTTATATCAATATTTAACGATATCAAAGAAAGATTATGAGAAAGATGGATTCTTTTTGCGTGCTGAAAGTTTCTATAATGTTGCATCACAAGTTGATGAATTATATGAGGATGAATTTAAAGCGAATGCACCAACTAGTTTTGGGAATATATCATTACATAATCAATCTCATGGAGAAAGTTTTTTAGCATTAGTACAAAATCGTTTTTTTGGTCAAGGTTTATATATTTTGGATGAACCTGAAGCAGCTCTTTCACCATCAAGACAAATGACGTTACTTGTTGAGTTTGATCGCTTAGTAAAACAAAAATCTCAACTTATTATCGCAACCCACTCACCAATTTTGTTATCTTATCCAGGTGCAATAATTTACCAAATCACAACAGATGGTATTGAACAGGTATGTTATGATGATTGTGAACATGTTACGTTAATGAAGGAATATTTAAACCATCCAGAGCGAATGCTTAAATATTTACTTGAAGATGAATAATAAGAAGAAGGAGAAATTATATTTTGAAAATAATACGAGGATTATTAATAGGTAGTTTGATTTTAATTGGTGGATGTAGTTCTAAGCCAGTAGAAGTAGTCGAGAATACAAAAATAGAATACGTTAATGCTTATGAAAAAATTGATAAAAACGATATTTATGAGATTCGTAGCATGGAACCAAGTATGAATATAGACCCTAATGATGCAGGGGATATGTATAGTGCTTCAGAGTATATTGCAATCGCAAGGGTTATTTCTATTGACGGTGGAGATAGTATAAATGAAGAATCAGGCAATTTTTGTAAACCACATACATATGGCAAATTAGAAATTCTTAATGTATATAAAGGAGATTTACAAGAAAAGGAAATTGGTTATGTTCGTAGTGGAGGCATCATTACTTATCAAGCATATTATGATGGACTATCAGAAGGTTCAAAACGCAGTGCACCAAAGCCTGATGGATATGAATATAGCTATGTAAAAGAATATCAAGAGGGAGATATTGAAATAGAAGTAGGTGAGATATATCTTGTGTACCTTACGAAAACAGAGATTAAGAGTGGACATTATTTAATTATTGGTTGGCAAGGTGGATTAAGAAAAGTGCGAATGGATTATGTTGATTCACTTCAAGAAGTATCAAACCAACAAATTGAAGTTTATAATAACAAAAAAGAATGTTGGGAAACTTTAGACCAAGTTCTCGTAGTCGAATAATCTAAAAATCGAATTTATTTCATTCTTTTGACTTGTGATATATACTTATTTCATGAGGAACTATTATGGAAAAATATACTGTATTATCAAGACCAGAATTAAAAGTAAGATTAAATCAAATACTAACAAACACAGTTTCACTTGAACATAACGAAGTTATGAATGAGACTATTTCTAATATGTTGTTTTATATTGGAGATCAAGAAAAAGAATTAAGAGATGAACTTATTTATAAGACATTTACCAAGTTAATAATAGATGACCGATTTATTAAGCAAGACCAACTAAAAGAAATATTAGCGATTGTATTGGATGATCGACACCTGTATCTAAATTTAGATAAGAACAGTGTATTAACGCGTTCATTTTCTATACTTGTAGTTGCGTTGATACTCAATCGAAATAACAATGAAACCTGCCTTTCTATTGAAGAGTTTAATCATGTAAAAGATAAAGTCTTGACTTACTTTGAGTTTGAAAAGGATTATCGTGGATATGAAAAGAAAGTAGGATGGATTCATGCGATTGCCCATACATGTGATGCACTTGAAGAAATTGTGTTGAATCAAAATTGTAGTCATGATGATTGTATACACATTTTAGCTATTGCTTTACGCGTATTCACGAACCCAGACACAATATTTAGCCACGAAGAAGATGAACGATTTGTTGTTGTGCTTAACGCTATGATTAAACGAGAATTAATCAGTATTAAAGAATTAAACCATTGGATTGAAAAACTTATACTTGTGGAAGATAACTCAAATTATGAAACATTTGTAAAACGAGTAAATGGTAAGAATTTGTTGCGAAGTATACATTTCAGTTTCAAGAGAATTATTAAATCATAGTTTATTTATAACATGACACAAGGTGTCATGTTATTTTGTTATAATTGGTGTAGAACGAGGTAGAAATATGAGTGATAGTTATATTAATTTGACAAAAGACAATTTAGAAATAGAACATATTTGTTGTGCTATTTCTGATAAAAAACATCAAAACGGAGTAGATGCAAAAAAGAAATGGTTAAAATCAAGATTCGAAGAAGGTCATGTATTTCGTAAACTTGATGAACGTGGCAAGGTTTTCATTGAATATGCTCCGTTAGAAAACGCATGGGCTCCGGTATGTGGTGATAACTATATGTACATTTATTGCTTGTGGGTTGCGGGATCGTTTAAAGGACATGGTCATGGAAAAGCTTTGTTAGAGTATTGTGTAGAAGATGCTAAGAAACAAAAAAAATCAGGTGTTTGCATTCTCAGCTCCAAAAAGAAAATATCTTATTTATCTGATAAGAAATTCATGCTTCATTATGGATTTGAGGTAGTGGATACTGCTGGAGATTATGAATTACTTGCGCTAAGTTTTGATAAGACTAAACCAAGCTTCATGAAAAATGCGAAAACAATGACAATTAAAGAAAAAGAGTTAACGATTTATTATGGCATTCAATGTCCATTTATACCTCATTGTATTGATGAGGTTAAACAGTATTGTGCTGAAAACCATATTCCTTTGAAACTAATTCCTGTAGATACGCTAGATAAAGCAAAGAAAGTGCCTTGCGTTTTTACAAACTGGGCTTTGTTTCAAGATGGACAATTTGTATCAACACTACTCATGAATGAAGGGATAATAAGGAAACTGTTAGGTAAATAACTATGTATGAAAGACTATTAGACAAAAATCATCAACCAAGTGATGAAGAGTATATTGCTTATTGTGGATTGATGAAAGAATACTTTATTGAATTAGATTCATTTCTACTTAACGAACTACAGCTACAAAAAATAATGCGTTTTCCATATGGAAATCAATATGGTTGGAGTTTTAAATACACAAGTAAAAATAAGTTAGTATGTGATATTTTTGCAGAGAAGGATGCATTTACGATGATGTTGCGATTAGATGATAATCAATATAATCAAGTGTTACCATTCGTTTCTAAGAAAACACAGAATTTGATTCAAAATAAATATCCTTGCGGTGATGCTGGAGGATGGATTCATTTAAGAGTTTTAAATCAAAAAGAATATAACGATGCAAAAAATCTTTTATGCATAAAAGTCAAACACGAACTACAAGTTTAATTCAATTTATCTGTGAGTCAAAGATATGTTATGTACGATTCAATTTTTATGAAGAGTACGCTGCGATTTTTACCTCATGAATATGATCAAGTAATGAAAGGCAATCATCATGAATAAACGTCCAGATTTGAGATGCACATTAGATACCAAAGTGTTTTCTGAATATTATTATCTTAAAGAAGAATTAGTTTTGTTTTGTAAAGCAAATCAATTGCCTGCAAGTGGAAGTAAATTGGAGATTATAAATCGAATCAAAATATTCTTAGATAATGGGGAACGACAAGAAGTAAAGAAAGTAATAAAATCTACTGTTTCCATTGAACCTTTTACTTTATCAACAATCATTGAACCTAACATACGATATTCTGAAAAACATCGTGCATTTTTTAAACAATATCTGGGTAAATCTTTCTCTTTCAATGTTCTTTTTCAAAAATGGTTAAAAGAGAACAGCGGAAAGACTTATCAAGATGCAATTGATATCTATCCAAGATTACTAAAAGAAAAGAAAGAGAAAGGAATTCAAATTGATGCACAGTTTGAATACAATACATACATACGGGATTTCTTTTTGGATAACCAGGATAAATCATTGAAAGATGCAATCCAATGTTGGAAGTATAAAAAAAGTCTTCGGGGTCATAACAAATATGAGAAATCAGACTGTATTGTGCTAAGATAATTGTATGAAATAGAGAGGTGATAATTTGTGAATGGATTCTTTCTATTAATACCATTCTTGATTATTCGGTTTGGTTATTTATCGCGATTAAATAAAAATGCATTGCGTCGTGCAGCACATTTTCCAAATATGCAAGGGAATGAATCGATTGCATATATTGTCTATCAACTTTCCAATGTAGCTATTGTAATCTACTTAGCTTTTTTGAAAGTTATTTTTGTTTTGAATCCATTATTTATTGTGGGTTCTTTTGTTTATATTATAGGATTAGTTTTATGTGCGATAACCATTCATGATTTTGCATTACCTTCCACTACCGGTATTAATACAAGAGGAATTTATCGGTATTCAAGGAATCCAATGTATGTTTCTTACTTTATCATTTTTATTGGATGTAGTATCTTAACACAATCAATTTGGTTATTTTTAGTTGTGATGCTATTTCAAATTGCAGCACATTGGATTATTCTTTCAGAAGAAAGATGGTGCATGGAACAGTTTAAAGTAGAATATACAGATTATATGAAACAAGTTCGAAGATACATTTGATAAGAAAGGATTGATTGAATAACTATGGATAAATTTACTAGAAATAATCAATATTTATCTTTATGTGGATTAAATTGTAGCTTATGCTCTATGAATTTAGGTAAGTATTGTCCTGGCTGTGGTCAAGGTTGTGGTAATCAATTGTGTGCAATTGCTCGCTGTAGTATGAAGAAGAGTAATTTTGAATATTGTATAGAATGTAATGAATATCCATGTACGTATTACCATGATATCGATAAGTATGATTCGTTTATCACTCATCAAAATCAAAAAAGTAATCTTGAAAAAATTAAAACAATGGGTAGTGATACGTATAATCAGGAACAAATTGAAAAAAGAGAGATACTAGAATTTTTATTAGAACACTATAATGATGGATGTCGTAAAACATTCTATTGCTTAGCTATAAATTTACTAGAACTAAATGATATTAGAAGCGTAATTAAAAGTAGTGAGCAGCTTGAATCAAATGAAAGAACTAACTTTATTGTCAATGCATTTAAACAACTGTCATCAGAACAAGAAATTGAATTAAAATTAAGGAAAAAGTAAAAATACCCGTGAGGGTATTTTA
Source organism: Anaerorhabdus sp. (assembly GCF_036637135.1). Taxonomy (GTDB): domain Bacteria; phylum Bacillota_I; class Bacilli_A; order Erysipelotrichales; family Erysipelotrichaceae; genus Anaerorhabdus. The sequence continues at coordinate 7,153 of NZ_JAVWNC010000080.1, forward strand.
ATTTGATTCTATTTTATTATTCATGACTAGTTCAAGTAGTAGTGATATTGCAACAGCCAGAAGAACTAATGCTTGGGTGTTTTTAGTCAATGAGTTAGGAAAGAGATTTATATATTGATTGACTAAGAGAGTAGTAGAAAAAATAATAACTAGGATATAGTTCATTTTGTTTTATCAATAATTTTGTATTGGTTTGAATAAACAATATCTCGTTTAAAGT
>NZ_JAVWNC010000081.1:0-6933 GCF_036637135.1 Anaerorhabdus sp.
TTTATTTAAAATAAACGAACAACATTCTATCTTTACCATTGATATCCTGCAAGACTTCTGCAGTTGCTTCTGGTAAGTATTCATGGACAAGCTTCATCATCGCTTCTCCTTGATCCCATCCCATTTCAAATGCCATAAACGATTTCTCATTAATAATCTTCTTACAATTCTCAAAAATAGTACGATAGAATTTCAACCCATCTTTTCCTCCAAATAAAGCAACATGAGGTTCATAGTCAACGACTGATGATTCAAGTACTTCTTGAGATGGAATATAAGGTGGATTACTAATCAATACATCAACTTTGAGCTTCGCATCAACGATAGGTTGTAACATATCACCTACTAAGAATTGAACATCCGCATTATTTTCTTTTGCGTTTTCTTTCGAAACTTCTATTGCTTCAGCACTAATATCTGTGGCATACATTTTAATATGTTTTTCTTCATTAGAAACGCTTATCGCAATTGCTCCACTTCCTGTACCAATATCCACTGCTGTGATGTCCTGATTAGGAAACATTTCATCCACACGTGAAAGAATATAGGATACAAGCTCTTCTGTTTCAGGACGTGGAATTAATACATTTGAATTCACTTTGAATTTATACCCATAAAACCATGAATAACCCAATACATGTTGCATTGGTTCATGATTCAAAATTCGTTTTAATCCGATATTAAAACTTTCTAATATATCTGTTGGTACCTCTTGATCATAATTCATATATAAATCGACCCGTTGTAATTGTGCAAGTTCTACCAAATAGGTAAGAGCTGTTTGTTCTGGTAGTTCTCTTTCAACACATTGCAAGGATGCATCATGAATAAGTTGTTTAAAAGTTGGCATTAATTTTCTCCTGCCAACTTTTGTTTTTGTTCTTCTTGTAATAATCCCGCAATGACATCATCCAATTTACCTTCCATGATACGATCAAGTTGTGTAATGGTTAACCCAATACGATGATCTGTAACACGGTTTTGTGGATAGTTATATGTACGAATCTTTTCAGATCGATCACCAGATCCCAGTTTGCTCTTACGTTCTTTATCTTTTGCTTCATCTTCACGACGTTTCATTTCGGCATATACCTTAGCACGAATTGTATTTAATGCAGTTGCTTTATTTTCAATTTGACTTCGTCCATCTTGACACTTAACAAAGATTCCTGTTGGAATATGTGTAATACGAACAGCTGAGTCAGTCTTGTTAACATGTTGTCCACCCGCTCCACTTGCTCTCATTGTTTCAATTTCTAAATCATTCATATTGATTTCAAACTCATCCTCAGCGATTTCTGGTTCAACAAGTACAGTTGCTGTTGATGTATGAATACGTCCTTGTGTTTCTGTCTTTGGAACACGTTGTACACGGTGTGATCCACTTTCAAATTTAAGTTGTCCATACGCACCATCACCTTTAACCATGAATGATACAAGTGAGAATCCACCAGCTTCTGCATCCATCATTTCAATGATATCTGTTTTCCATCCACGTGTTTCTGCATAACGTGCATACATGCGATATAAATCTCCAGCGAAGATATTTCCTTCATCTCCACCTGCTGCCCCACGAATTTCCACGATGGCATTGTTGTCATCAACTGGATCCTTTGGTATTAATAAAACTTCAATCTTCTCAAGTAATTCATCACGTTGTGGTTCACATTCAGATATTTCCATGTGCGCCATTTCTCTAATTTCATGATCATCTTCTTTTAGTAATTGATTTGCTTCATCAATTCTAGAATTCAATGATTTTAGTTCCTTGTAAGCATCTACTGCTTGTTTTAAACCTGATTGTTCTTTTGCTAGTTTACCCATTAATTTAGGTTGAGAAATAATCTCATCCGAAATTAGTAAATCATTTATTTCATTGTATCTATCTTCAATTCTTTGAAGACGCTCTACGATTGCACTCATGCGCTCTCCTCCTTCTTATAATCCTAATTTTGAAGGTTTGTCTTTTACCTCATGGCAATGACGGCAACGTGCCTCATAGCTCTCTGAAGCTCCTACTAAAATAAGAGGATCATTCCAACTTGCTGGATTACCATCAACTAAACGTTGAGTTCTTGTTGCTGGTGATCCGCATTTATTACATACTGCAGTCAGCTTTGTTACAAATTCTGCTTCTGTGATTAGAATTGACATCATTCCAAAAGGTTCACCTTTAAAGTCTGTGTCTAATCCCGCACACATAACACGTTTTCCTTTTTTAGCTAAGTAGTCACAAACCTCTGCAATACCTTCATCAAAGAATTGTACTTCATCAATTGCGATAACGTCAGTTTCATCTGTTACATACTCTAAGATTTCATCTGATGTTTGTACTACAATACTATCTACAGAACTTCCTGCATGTGAAACAACTTTCGTATTGCTATAACGATTGTCGATTGCTGGCTTAATAACTAATATATTCTTTTTCGCAAACTCCAATACTTTAATTCTACGAATTAATTCCTCTGTTTTTCCGGCAAACATACAGCCCGCAATAACTTCTACCCAACCTGGGCGATATTGATTATACATCATACTCATACGTGATCCCCTTTTTATTATAAAATTCCCTTACTATTCTACCACAGGTAGACCTAGATGAGAATGGTTAGCAGTCGGATTTTTCATGATAAAAGGACTGTACTCCACAGTCCTTTGTAACATTTTCTTATTGTTTGAATAAATTTTCATTGATTTTATTAAGAAAAAAAGAAGGTTTTACCCTTCTGTTTTCATACCAAACTTCTTGTTAAACTTTTCAATACGTCCTTGAGCTGCAGCGAAACGTTGTCTTCCTGTATAGAAAGGATGGCAATTTGAACAAGTATCAACTTTAATTTCTTTTTTAGTTGAACCACTTTCAAATTCGTTTCCACAACTAGTACAAATAACTTTACATTTGTTGTATTCTGGATGAATTCCTTGTTTCATAGTTTTATCTCCTTCCGCCTTAAACTTCTTATCAGTCTAAAGTAAGTACTAGTACATAATATCATGACATTTCAAAGAAATCAAGACCAAAGCATTCACCTTTTAAACCTTTATTCAACGAGTAATTTAACACTCGTAGGGCTAACTTCTACCTTGCAATCCTCACAAGTCATATCATTCAATAATTTGTAGTTTAGTACTCCTTCGCATACGGTATCACTAGCCTTGCAATTACTCATATCCATGGATACTTCTACATCTTGTTCATCTATTTTTATCATTCCAGGTCCAGAAATCGTAACTTTTGCGAAAAGCACATCATTTTCCACTTGGAATTTAAGTGAATCTTTGTTATTTACGTATTGGATTGGAATACGCTCGAATACAAGTTCTGTATGATCTACTCTTGGATTTGAACAACCTGTGATAAATATGAGAATCAAGAATAATACACCTATTTTTTTCATCTTGTTTCCTCCGCTTTTAAATTATATCATTACCACATAAAAAAACAAAAAAGATGTAGTTTGCACTACATCCTATTCAATGTCTTCACGCCAAATAACTGCGCCGAGTTGTTTTAATTTACCATCCAAATCATCATAACCACGGTCAATATGCGTAACTTCATGTATTTCTGTGACACCTTCTGCGATTAATCCTGCGATAACTAAGCTTGCTCCACATCTTAAATCTGTTGCAGTAACATTATCACCATATAATTTTGTTGGACCATGTGTAACACTTAATCCTTGTCCTACTTCAATATTTGCACCCATACGTTGTAATTCTGTACAGTGTTTAAAACGTTCTGGATAAATCGTTTCTTTCACAGTTGAATCACCCGTAGTTTGTGTTAATAATGCTGTCAATGGTTGTTGAAGATCTGTTGCAAATCCTGGATAAGGAAGTGTCTTGATATCTACAGCTTTCATATTATCCGTTTTTTCAACCGTTACCGCATCAACATCAACTTCTAATTTAACTCCCATTTCTTGAAGTTTTGATAATAAACTCTCCAAGTGTTGTGGGATAATATTTGATATTTTCATTTTTTCTGCCGCAGCTGCAGCCATGATAATAAATGTACCTGCTTCAATACGATCAGGAATAATCTCATGGAAACATCCACCCAATTCTTGTACACCATCAATTGTAATGACATTTGTACCTGCTCCACGAACTTGAGCACCCATTTTGTTTAATAAAGTTGCAACATCTATGATTTCTGGTTCTTTCGCAGCATTTTCAATGATTGTTCTTCCTTCTGCATAAACTGCAGCCATCATAATGTTAATCGTCGCACCAACAGATGAAACATCAAGGAAGATTTTAGCTCCAACTAATTTCTCAGCTTTAATATGGTAGCTACCTTCCACGTAGTCAATTTTTGCACCTAAAGCTTCAAATCCTTTTAGATGTAAATCAATTGGTCGAGGTCCTAAGTAACAACCACCTGGCATTTTCATTTTGACTTCACCATATTTCCCGAGCAATGCACCCATAAAATAGTAAGAAGCTCTTAATTTAGTCACAGCACGATGATCTAGTGGTTTATTTTCCATTTTTGTAGGATCAATTATAATATGATCTTTTGATTTATGTATTACCGTAACATTTAACTCTTTTAATAATGTCGATAAGGACTCAACATCCGATATTTCAGGAACACCTACAATCGTAACTGGTCCATTCGCAAGAATTGCAGCTGGTATCAGTGCCACAGTCGCATTCTTAGAACCACTTATTCTTACTTCGCCATTTAGTAAATGTCCACCTTCAATTTTTATAACTTGTTCCATAGTATTCCTCGTTTCCCGCAGTTATTGTATCATTTCTAAGCCCACTTCTCAACGAGTTCCTTGACTTCGTTTAAGTGGTCTACAATGATATCCGCTTCATCTTGTTTATTAGGTAATCGATGGTCACACAATGCAACCACTTTCATTCCTGCCGCCTTGCCTGCTTCAATACCATATTGAGAATCTTCCACAACAACACAGTCTTCTGGCTTTAAGTTTAATTCACCTGCTGCATGAAGATATATTTCAGGATGTGGTTTACTTTCCTTAAATTGTTCGCCACTCACAATGAAATCAAGATAAGGTCCAAATCCACAACCTTGAACAGCTGCATCAATTGCTTTTCTACTTGATGAAGAACACAAAGCAGTTTGAAGGCCTAGTTCTTTACAACGTTTTAATAATTCTAGTGAACCCGGTTTTGCAACAGCTGGAAACTCTAATGGATGTTCAGTAAAATAAGTCACATTTATTTTTCTAACTTCTTCCATTGTATATCGATGTTCAAGTAGTTCTACGATCATTTCATAAGTCACATTCATTGTTGTTCCAATGATTTCACACACTTCTTCAAATGTACCTGTGTACCCCAATTCACGCATCCACTTTAATGTACCTTCCATATAGAAGATTTCAGAGTCAATTAAGACTCCATCCATGTCAAATAATACAGCTTTCATAAGCATCCTCCCGAGTTTAATGAGATAAGTATAACATAAGAAAACTAATTTCTTAATGCTTTGCTAAAATGAAATACACTCGCTGAAACAATTACTAGAATACCTGCAAAAATGAGTATAAATTCAACTGGAATATAATCAGATAAAGGACCATATACCATCATTCCAATAGGTAACATGCAAGAAGTTGTGATTTGCATAAAACTAAATACTCTTCCTTGCATACTTGGTTCAACTCTTTCTTGAATTGACACTGTAATCGGCGTGTTATAACAAGGTGATACAACACCAATCAACACATTACAAACCAAATACAATACAAACCAAGGTGATAAACCAAGAGTGATCATAAGAACTCCATAAATTGTCCCTGCAACTAAAGCTGTATTTAAACGATTTTTAAAACCACCCCATGTACTTATTAAGATACCACCCATGACCATACCTAAACTGTAGGTCATCTCACTGGCTGTTAAACGCCAAACTTCATCACCAAATCTACGCGCAATCATAAGCGGTGTAAGGAATGCAGATGGACTAATCATAAACATAGATACCATTTGAAAGATTAAAAGATTCAATACAAACTTATTGGTTTTAATAAATTGAAATCCTTCTTTCATTGTTTGAATCATAGTTTGATCTTTATTCACCTTCTCCGTAAGTTTTTGAATCCTTACTCCATAGGTAAGACTTACTCCTATAACGGCTGTAATAACATCTATAAACAAGGTTACTTCCAGTGAAAATATCGATAAGATTGCACCACTTACCGCTGGTGAAAGAAACATCATAATTGAATTGCATGTACTCATGATGCCATTTACTTTCATTAAGTTTTCTTGAGGTACAATTTGAGGTAACACCGCATTCACTGCCGGTGTTTGTAATCCTGCACCCGCAGAACGAATCATAAGCACCAAAAATAAAACCCATATATTTTTATGTCCCGATATAAACAACAACGCTAAACACAAAGTCGCAAGCGCAATTAAACTATCAGAAGCCATAATCAATTTCTTCCGATCATATTTATCAATCCATGATCCTGCAAATAACGATATACATATTTGTGGTAGGAATCCACATACCGTTGATATCGTCAACATTAATCCCGATGATGTACTTAAGGTTACATACCAGACAATTGCGTATTGTACAAGCGATGAACCAAATAAAGATATTGTTTGTGCACTAAGAAAGCGCACGATATTTTTCTTCCAATTATTTTCCATAATAATCTCCATTTCTATAATAAAACGATGAACACATTGTCCACCGTCTCTATCTAAAATGAAGTCCTCAAGCAATAATTAAAACACGTAATATATACGTAAATCAATTATTACTCGATGAATATCTAGTTGAGCTTTGCACAATGTTTCATCGATCCGATTTGTACAAAGCTATTTCGTCGTGTTATTTTACAAAAACGTATTCTTAGTTCCATTATGCTCACCCTTTCTTTCTACTAGTCTAGCATAAAAGATACCATTTGGAATATACTAACTTTTATC
>NZ_JAVWNC010000082.1:0-6916 GCF_036637135.1 Anaerorhabdus sp.
TAGTTCAAACATTAGCTGAACAATCTGCATCTGCAATCGATTTCTTAGATTCAATTGGAGCACATTTGAGTGATGTTGGTAAAGCTGGTGGAGCTAGTACTAATCGTTCTCATAGACCGGTTGATGAAGCAGGAAAAATCTTATCTGTAGGTAGCTACTTAGTTCCAATTTTTGAACAAGCTGCTAAAGATAATAATGTAACATTCTATATGGAAACAGAAGCAACAGAAATTTTAATGAACGAAGGAACAGCCGTTGGTGTTAAAGCTAGCTCTGCTGATACAGATTATACAATTAATGCAAAAGCAGTAATCTTGGCTACAGGTGGTTTTGGTGGAAACCTTGAAATGGTTGAATCATACAAACCTGAACTTAAAGGTTATGTAACAACAAATGCATCTACAATCACTGGAGATGGTATCAAAATGGCTGAAGCTGTTGGTGCTAATCTAGTAGATATGGCTGAAATTCAAATTCATCCAACTGTAGTACAATCAAATGGAGCATTAATCACTGAAAGTTTACGTGGAGATGGTGCTATCTTAGTTAATAACGAAGGAAACCGTTTTACAAATGAAGTATTAACACGTGACGTTGTAAGTGCAAACATTATTGCTGAAGAAGGTAGTGCAGCATGGTTAATTGTTGACCAAAAAATGTTTGATGATTCAAATGTTATCCAAGGCTATGTAAACAAAGGTTACATGCTTAAGGGTGATACAGTTGCTGATTTAGCTAAAGTAATGGAAGTTGATGAAGCTGCATTACAAGCTACACTTGATAACTGGGTTGCAATGGTTAAAGCTGGTGAAGATAAAGACTTTGGTCGTGATGATTTAGCAACTGTTAAATATGACTTAAGTACTGCTCCTTACTATGCAGTAAAAATTGCTCCAGGAGTTCACCACACAATGGGTGGTGTTGAAATCAATACAAACACTGAAGTAATGAATGCTAGTGGCGAAGTAATCCCAGGATTATATGCTGCTGGTGAAGTTACTGGTGGAGTTCATGGTGGTAACCGTTTAGGCGGTAATGCTGTTGCAGATATTATTGTATTTGGACGTATTGCTGGACAAAACGCTGCTACATACACTACTAAATAGTTGTGTTAAGGATGATGAAAATCATCCTTTTTATTTTATATAAGACTAGACAAAAATCATCTGTTAGCATACACTAATAGTGATAAAACTTCAGGGCAGGGTGAAATTCCCGACCGGCGGTATACCCCGCGCGCTATTTTGTAATAGCATGAACTGGTGAAATTCCAGTGGCGACAGTAAAGTCTGGATGAAAGAAAGTTTTCTTCTTTTTGTTAGCCGTCCTAAGGTTTTGTTGAAAACCTTTTTCTTTTGGAAAAGTGTCATTAAGGAGGATATAAAAATGACAACTCAAAAAGTATTCAACATTAAAACCATGGCTAGAGTCGCAATTCTAGCCGTCATCGCATTTATTCTAATGTATTTTGATTTTCCGATTCCATTTATTGCGCCAGGGTTCTATAAAATAGATCTTAGTGAAGTTGCTGTATTAGTGGGAGGATTTTCTTTAGGTCCATTAGCTGCGGTATTGATTGAAGGATTAAAGATTATACTTTATATGTTGTTTAAACCATCATCAACTGCTTATGTAGGAGAGTTTGCAAATTTCATTATCGGATGTTCTTTAGTTGTTCCAGCGAGTGCAATTTATTTCAAAAACAAATCTAAGAAAAATGCTTTTCTTGGTCTTGCGGTTGGAGGATTGGCTATGGTAATTGTGGGATTATTAATGAATTATTTTGTTTTACTTCCTGCATATTCATTCTTCTTTCATATGGACTTAAATATGATTGTTGATATGGGTCGTGCAATTGTACCATTTATCAATGATAAATTGACCTTTGTATTCTTTGCAACAACGCCATTTAACCTTGTTAAAGTGATTGTTGTATCCGGATTAACAATGGTTTTATATAAACACATTTCACCATTACTTAAGAAATAGATTAATTGAAAAATATTCAATGTTTAATGCTCATTTATGTTATAATAGTGATGATTACAAGGAGGCTTTTATGGGAAAGTATTCGCGTACAGCAAAATATCAAGAACTTAGAGAACACTTGCAAAATGATGCAGAGGGTCAAATAGATTCAAAGGATTTATCACAATTTACTGAAAGATTAAGTAAAATTGATAATGTTAACCTTGGAACTCGACCAAGTCATGAACCAATACTAAAAAGTAATGAGTATTTGGATGCACAACCACTTCTAGAAGAACGAGAAGAGATTGCAACGTTTAACAATGAATATTTAGATGAATATATTCAAGAAGTAAAACAATACAACAAAGATAAAGGTAGAATGTTAAATGATGATACACAAATTAACATTTTAAAAGAATTAAGAGGGGATAAACCAAAAGCAACTATTGAAGAAGTGAATAGTTATCCAACTCAAGAACCTTTAATTAATCGTTTTACAGAATTAACTGAAGAAACAACAGATATACCATTCCTTCAACAAGATACAAAGATGAATACTCAAATTTCAATGGAATTAAGTAAAATGTTGAATGAAGAGGAATATCCAAATGATACTTATGTTTCTCCATCAAATCCAATTGATGAAGATGATGAGGATTACGAAGATTATGAAGAAGTTTCATTACCATTTAATCTTGCAGAAAAATTCAATCGTGAAAAATCTGAAAGAGAACGTCTAATGGAAGAAACATCAAAAATGAAAGTTCAATTAGACCATTATCGTGGAAATCTTGATCAAATGGAAGAAAGAGTGAATAACTCAAATCGTATATTAAATTTCATTTTAGTTATTTTGATTTTAGCGTTATTAGTTGTTATTGGTGTTGTTGGGTATTGGTTACTATTAAATAGAGGTATTATCTAGTGAAGATTAATATTGCAATTGATGGGCCAAGTGCTGCCGGTAAAAGTACAATTGCAAAAGTATTAGCGAAGAAATTAAATTATTCGCATTTAGATACAGGAGCAATGTATCGCTGTGTAGCGTATAAAGTTTTAAATATGGGAATTCAAATTGATGATGAACCAAAGATTATAGAAGTAATAAAAAATACAATCATTGAACTTAGACCAGATGGTTCAATTTACCTAGATGGTCAACAAGTGTCAAATGAGATACGTACAAATGAAGTATCTATGGGTGCGAGTAACGTTTCTAAACTTGAACAAGTGAGAAAAGAACTTGTTAAAAGACAACAAGAAATGGCTCAATCTAAAGGTGTTATTATGGACGGTCGTGATATTGGGACAGTTGTTCTTAAAGATGCAGAAGTTAAAATCTTTTTAACAGCTTCTGCTAAAGCAAGAGCACTTCGACGTCACAAAGAAAACCTTGAAAAAGGATTAGAATCAAATTTAGAAGAATTAACTAAAGAAATTGAAGCACGTGATTATCAAGATAGTCATCGTGAACATAGTCCTCTTAAAAAAGCAGATGATGGTATTGAAGTTGATACTTCGGACTTATCAATTGATGAGGTAGTAGCTAAGATTGAAGAAATTATTCAAAGTAAATTAGCGTAGAAATGAGGTTTTGAAATGATAAATGGGATTGTTGCAATTGTAGGTCGTCCCAATGTAGGTAAATCAACAATCTTTAATCGTTTCATCGGTGAAAGATTATCGATTGTAGAGGATACACCAGGAGTTACAAGAGATAGAATTTATGGTAAAGGTGAATGGTTAACTAAAGATTTCCGTGTTATTGATACAGGTGGAATTCAACTGTTAGATCAACCTTTCCAAGAAGAAATAAAGGCACAAGTAGAAATCGCGATTGAAGAAGCTGATGTTATTGTTTTTGTTGTGTCTGGTAAAGAAGGAGTTACTAATGATGATGAGTATATTGCGAATATGCTTAAACGTCAAAGTAAACCTGTGGTTCTTGCAGTAAATAAAATCGATGATTCATCAAAGATTGAAAATATTTATGAGTTCTATAATTTAGGACTTGGAAATCCGTTTGCAGTAAGTGGTGTTCATGGAATTGGTATGGGAGATGTACTTGATGAGGTTATCTCATTATTTCCTGCAAAGAAAAAAGAAGATTATGAAGGATATATTCGTTTTGCATGTATTGGTCGACCAAATGTTGGTAAATCAAGTATAGTAAATGCTATCTTAAATGAAGAACGAGTTATAGTTAGTGATATTGAAGGAACTACAAGAGATGCTATCGATACGCCATTTACAAAAGATGGTGAAGATTATGTAATCATCGATACTGCAGGTATTCGTAAAAAGGGTAAAGTATATGAAAATATAGAAAAATATTCTGTATTAAGAGCTTTGTCTGCAATTGAACGAAGTGATGTTATATTGTTTGTAATCGATGGTGAAAGAGGAATTCTTGAACAAGATAAACATGTTGCAGGTTATGCGCATGAAGCAGGGAAACCAATTATTATTGTTTATAACAAATGGGATACTGTTGAAAAAGATGATAAAACAATGAATATTATTAAAGAGAAAATTCGTGCCGAATTCTTATACTTGAGTTATGCACCGATTGTCTTTGTATCAGCAAAAACAAAGCAAAGAATTCATGATTTAATACCAATGATTCATGATGTATATCAATTTAGCCAATTAAGAATTGCAACGAATGTATTGAATGAAGTTATCATGGATGCACAAATGATGACACCTGCACCAGCAATTCACGGTAAGCGTTTAAAGGTGTTATACTCAACACAAGTATCAGTAGCGCCACCAACATTTATCTTATCTGTTAACGATCCTGAACTAATGCATTTTAGTTATAAACGTTACTTAGAAAATAGATTAAGAGAGGCATTTGGTTTTGATGGTTCACCAATCCGAATCATTGCTAGAGCAAAAGGATAATAAAGATGAAAGTATGCATATTAGGAAGTGGTAGTTGGGGAACTGCCTTAGCACAAACGTTAACCGACAACAATGTCGAAACGATTATTTGGGGAAAAGATGAAAGCGAAGTACAAGATATTAATATCAATCACAAGAATACAAAATATTTTGGTGAGGATGTTCTATTAAGTGATAAACTAATTGCAACCACGGATATCAATTGTGTAAAAGACGCAGATTTAGTATTACTAGCAGTACCTTCAATTGCGATTGAATCAGTATGTAAAACAATTAATCCTTTACTTGAAAAGAAAGTAATTGTAATAAATGTAGCAAAAGGATTTCATCCAGAAACACATGAAAGACTTTCTGTTGTAATTAAGAAATTTATGAATCAAGATAAATTAAAAGATGTTGTTTCATTAATTGGACCTTCACATGCTGAAGAAGTTGTATTGCGCTTGCTTACAACTGTAAATGCTGTTTGTGAAAATGAAGATTCAGCAATTCTTGTTCAAGAGTTGTTCTCGAATGATGTCTTTAGAGTTTATCGTAATACAGATGTAGTTGGTGCGGAAATTGGAGTAGCCTTAAAGAATGTCATGGCTTTGGCTAGTGGTGTTCTTTCTGGTCTTAATCAAGGTGATAACGCAAGAGCTGCTTTAATGACTCGAGGTTTAGCTGAAATGTCTCGATATGGTATCTCGCAAGGTGGTCGTCCTGAAACGTATTTAGGACTTACTGGTGTTGGAGATTTAATTGTTACATGCACATCTCATCATTCTCGTAATTTTCAAGCAGGTTTTGAAATCGGTAAAGCTAATTCAGCAACTGATTTCTTGGAAAACAACCATAAAACTGTTGAAGGAGTACGGGCTGCAAAAGTTGTTTATGAGGAAGCTCAAAAACAAGGAATTGAGATGCCAATTACAGAAGAAGTTTATAAAGTACTATATGAAAATAAAAGACCCTCAGAAGCGATTCGTGATTTAATGAGTCGTGAATTAAAATCAGAAGAAATTTAACGTAAAACCCAAGTTCAATGTTCTTGGGTTTTAATTAGAAATAATTGTATAAAAAATGGTATACTATATGTATCTTAATAAGTGTTTAAGGGGTGTTTATTATGAATAAATTAAAAAAGGGGTTTACTTTAGTCGAACTAATTGTAGTAATAGCGGTATTGGCTGTTTTAGGTATGTTGATAGTTCCACAAGTTACCGGTGCTATTGATGAGAGTCAACGCGTTACTTGTATGAATAATTTAAATCTTATTAAGCGTGCTTATCTTACAGCAAAAGCAAGTGATGAAACAGTTTCTATGACAACTGTAATAGGTAATAGTAATGGCAAATATTATTTAGGTAAATCGGAATGTCCTAAATCACAGGATGAATATGGAAGACAATATTTAGATGATTTGTGGTGCCCATATCATAAGATAAGTACATTGGGTACTTTATCAATTTATGATGAATATGTTGCAGGAGTTATGGATGATTTATTAATTAAAATTGAGAAATGTGGTGTATATTCTACGCATGATGAAAGAAATACTTGTGTAAATAAAGCTACAAATGGTTTGATTAGTAGATATGTAGATGCTTCAAATACGAATTTACGTAATGCGATTATAGGTCTATATGGTAACAAAGAGTGGCCTCCAATTGATAATAATCTACTTGCAGCAGCAAAGTTGGATGTGACGACAAAATACTATTATCAACCTTATTTCACTGACAATAAAACAGAATTATTATTTGCTAGCAAAGATTCTACAGGGCATGGCCAATGGAGTACAAATCTAATATTTTACCAAGGGCAATGGTATAAATACAATGGAGTTGGATCCAAAACCAATATAAGTGTTACAGAATTTCAAACATTATCTGCACAGCAAATAAGAGATAAATTTAATTCTTCAGAGTTCAGTAAAGTTGATTACTAAGTTAAAGTTAAGAAAGAATTATAGTACTATACTGGCTATAATAGAGGAGATGCGGAGAGTTATAGCAATCCTCTTTTTTTTATTTATTTGCAATAAAAACAAAAAAAG
>NZ_JAVWNC010000083.1:0-6719 GCF_036637135.1 Anaerorhabdus sp.
TGTTTACTACTTTTGATTTTAACTCTTGCAGGATGCAATACTATCAATAAAAATACTGATTTAAACGAAACAGAAGAAACCATAAATTATGTCTTAAGTGACAAACAAAACGAACAGTTAGACTTACTTCTACGAACTGGTGGTTATTTTGATGATGTTATTGAATCCTCTAATAATATCTTTTATAAAGTTGAGAACGACATTGTTTCTGTACAACTCAACGGAAAGAATAAAATCAATGTCGAATTTAAAGTGAATGAAGTTCCTTCTTACACTTATGATTTCATTGATATTGACTATGATTATCAAGAAGAAAGCGACAAAAAATCCGCAACGCTTTATTCCATTTATACTCGTACATCTGAAGAAAATGATGCACAGATTGAATCAGCTCTCACTACTAGCGACGAAATAACTTACCAAATTATTTTTAACCAAGATAAATATACAATCGAGAATAACAAACCATCTGGCAAGAATGATTTGCCTGAAAGTCTTCAAACACAAGTATTCGATACTTATGTTAACCAATGGAACGAAGTAACTCTCTTTGATAATAATATGCAAATGTTAAGCAAACAAATTACAGATATCTTTATGAACTTTGATTCCTATACTTATCGAAATCACGATTCTGCTGAAGTTAAGATTGATACAACGGAAGATGACATAAAAGTTGAAAAACCTAAAGTAACAAATGAGTTTACTGATTTTCCAAGTGTCACCAATTTTAGAGATACATTCTACTGGTATTCATTCAATGGTGAAACTATGAAATCAATTGATACGATTGATTCATTTGATAGAACTTTATCTTTATTCTTCTTTCTAACATCCAGAGATAGTTTCTCAATTGATGAACTTGCAGGTGCATTCATGCGTGTAGATAGCGAATACTATTGTTACAACAATAAGTGTTCAATGGATAAAAAAGATATTACAACAGATACATTTAGAAATGGTGAATTCTCACTTATGACACTGGATTACTTCAATCAATGTATCGAGGATGTCTTTGGTTTTGAAGCATATTCACTTGAAAAATATAGTCGATTGGATAATGGGATTATTATTAGTCAGTCCGAACAAACATTAGTTGGTGATGATTACTCTGGTGATTGGCAACTAGGTTATAACGGAGCTGTTGTAGATCATGTTAGTGAGTCGAATATTGACACTGTTACTTTTACTCCTTATACTGTACAAATTAGTAATTGCCCAAGACCAAATGATAGTAGCTGTACATATGATATTTATACACCTCAAGAGGATTTTGTTGTAAGTAATATTCCTTCAGGAAAAGTAAATGATTATGTAGTAAATCATATGTCTAAATTTATTACATGGGAAATTAAAATGACACCACGAAATAACTCTGATTTTTATCAAGTATTATCATATAAACAACTGAATTAAGAGGGGATGGATATGCGAAAAGTAATGTTGATTTTATTATCATTATCTTTAGTTAGCTGTTCAACAAAACCACAGGTATCTCCTAGCCCAATTACTAGTGAAACACCTATGCCAAGTGAAGTAGTTGAATATAAATTAACTGAAAAACAAATTGAACAATTAAATATGGTAATTTATTCCGGAGGTTTTTTTGATGATGTCATTGTATCAACAGATGATCTTAATTACACCGTGGATAACGATAAGATTATTGTTACTATTGATAAACCAAAGAAAATGGAAATTCAATTCACAATAGATGGAACTGCGCTATATGACTATCCTCTTGAAGATACTCAGATTACTTATACTAAGGAGAAGAAAGATAAAACCGCTACACTAACCTCAGTCTATACTCGTGCTATCAATATAAATAACACTAGAATTCGTTCTACATTAACCACATCTGACAATCAAGAATTCAAAATAGTATTCAATCAACTTAAAAATTCATTCGAAAATAACGGCACCCCAGACATTGAACCTGGTACGTTTACTTTTGTGGATAGTTTAAGCAAAGAAATGTATTCCTATTATATAAACGCATGGAATGACATACTACTATTTGATTCTTATATGCAAACTTTAAATGTTCATATAACTAATATTTTCAAGAATGAAGAAACATATACTTTTAAAAATAAAGATAGTCTAGTTGTGGATAACACCAACCTATATGATTTCAGTAAACTCGAAAAGAAACAAAGTAATGAACAAACTTTTACTGAAAAACCAATTAGAACAAAGTTTTTATCTGATTTTTATTCTTATAGTTTTAATGGTGAGGAAACTAAAACCAGGAAGGGTACTTCTGCTTATCTCAATACACTTTTCTTATTTTTCTTTATCAAATCATCTGCTGATATACCTATCGAAGAATTAACTGCCGCTACTTTTTCTATAAAACCTGAATATCATTGTATGGGTAAACTATGCAATAAAAGTACAGATAATTCTGAATTGCGTATTAGTCAAGGAACATATGGTGAAGGATATTACACTGTATCCACAATCGATTATTTTAATCAACAAATAAAAGATATTTTTGATTACCCAGCATATGAAATTACGAAAACTAAGATGATAGATAATGGAATTGTTCAAAGTGTCGAGGAAAAAACTTTAGTAGGAGAAGCTTATGCTGGAGATGGCCCTCTCAACTACAATGGTGCCATCTATGAGTCATTTAAAGAAGATGGTGTGGATTATGTCACACTAACACCTTACATTGTTAGAAATACAATAAACACGAACCAACCTGGTACAACTTTTGATGTATATACTACTGCTGGTGATAAAATTGGTAGTAATCTAATACAAAGTGAGATACATACGTTTGTAGTTAATCACAAAGATAGCTTCCTAACTTGGGATATTGCATTAACCCCAGGAAACAACAAAGACTTTTATAAAGTATTATCCTTTAGTTTAAAGTAAATTAGTAAAACAAAAAATAAACCTGTGTAGGTTTATTTTTTTCTATAATTCTTTAACGCTTCATTTAGTTTTTCAGTGCTTGCTTCTTGTTCATACTTTTCACCTAGCAACATGAATATCAATCCTATTGCCATCGTGATAATGTAGATTGGATAATTGATATCCGGTAATCCCTCAAACCATTTAAATGCGTAGGCAGTGCCACCAAATATGATTGTACAAATCACTAACCATGATAATGATTTTGTGAAAAGTATACCTTTAGAGTAATCACAATGATCATCTAACATGGTTACTTGAAGTAAAGCTACGACAAAACTAGCCATAATTCCAGTAAATATGGTCAAGAATGTCATTTCATATTTACCTTGTACAAAATACATAAATCCTGCTAAGAAAATAACAGCCGAGAAATAAATACCCATATATAATTTCATGTTCATTGACCATAGAAAGAAATCTCTAAATTTTTTCATGTTGTTCTCCTTTTAATTTCTGTTTAAATAACCTTGCATAGTGTCTTGATATGACTAACATTTCTTGATTGTCCAATGTGACAATAATTCTTCCATTGAGCTGACTCTTTAAACTATCTATGTGTTGAATATTAACAATCAAATTCTTAGCACCTCGGAAGTAATCCGCAATTGAGTATTCATCTTCCAGTTCCTGAAGTGTTGATCTTGTTTTTCCTACGCGATCACTTGTGTAAATATAAGTAGTTCCATCAATACTTTCTATATAAAGAACATCCGTTGGATTCACATAGAATTTTTGATTATCTATATCAATACACTCTATCTTCTTATTTTGACTTTCCAACAAATCAATAACTCGTTGAATTTCAGGGGTTATGCTTTTACATTGTATGAGTACTTCATCTTCAACATCAAGATTTGTAATTACTTTTATTTTCATAAAGAACCCCTTTCTTCATTGTAAGGATAAACTGAATGTATAAAAAAAACAACTCACTTTTAAGTAAGTTGTCATTTTATTGGATAAGTTGCAGATTAATAATCCCCTTGGGCAACCATTGCATCTATAACTTTTTGCATACCTGCAATATTTGCGCCAGCAACATAATTCTTTTTGCCTAATCGATATTGTTTCATTGCATCTACGCATTGTTGGTGAATTGCTTTCATAATACCTTGTAGTTTTTCATCTACTTCTTCAAATGTCCAATTATAACGCATACTGTTTTGGCTCATTTCAAGTGCTGATGTTGCAACACCACCCGCATTTGCAGCTTTACCTGGAGCGAATAGAATTTCTTTCTCTAAGTAATAAGCTATAGCCTCATTATTATCTGGCATATTTGCGCCTTCTGCAATAGCGATACATCCATTCGCTACAATCGCCTTTGCTCTTTTAAGATCTATTTCATTTTGTGTTGCACAAGGAAGTACGATATCTGCTTTTAATTTTGCATCATATACTGAACCTTCAAAATATTGTCCGTGCTTAGCCATCTTCGGATAGTCCTTTAGTGACCCTCTTAATTCTTCTTTGATTTTCTTAACTATTTTAAGATCTATTTTATCATCCACGATATAACCATGGGAATCACTCATAGCGATAACTTGGATACCATTTTGCATTGCTTTTTCTGCTGCATAAATCGCAACATTTCCACTACCTGATACAATCGCTTTACAGCCTGCTGGTTCAATTTTATTTTCCTTTAACATTTCTAGTAAGAAATATACTAAACCATACCCTGTAGCTTCTTTACGAGCAAGAGAGCCACCATATCCAATACCTTTACCAGTTAATACGCCTCTTTCACTTTTACCACGAATTCTACGATATTGTCCATATAGATATCCAATTTCTCTTCCACCTACACCCATATCTCCTGCAGGTACATCTACATCTGGTCCAATATGACGATATAACTCTGTCATAAAGCTTTGGCAAAATCTCATGATTTCTGCATCACTTTTTCCTTTAGGATTGAAATCACTTCCACCCTTACCACCACCAATTGGTAATGTAGTTAATGAATTTTTAAACACTTGTTCAAATCCCAAGAATTTTAATACTGATAAATTCACTGTTGGATGAAATCTTAATCCACCCTTGTAAGGACCTAAAGCACTATTGTATTGAACACGATATCCACGATTAACGCGAGTGAACCCTTTATCATCCATCCAAGATACTTTAAATTGTATTATTCTTTCAGGCTCTACTAATCTTTCTAAAATTGCCATTTTTTCATATTCAGGATGTTTCTTAAAAATAACTTCTGTTGAACTTAATACTTCCTCAAGGGCTTGTATAAATTCGGGTTGATTACTATCTTTAAGTTTCATCTCATCTAATACACGATCAATATACTTCATACTTTGTCCTCCAACCTTTATGTTCTTATTTTAGACTTATGTCTTCCTGTTGACAAGAATTTTCATCTCTATTTTTTTCTGTTAGTAATATGTTTGCGGTTTTATCAATGAGAATTGCACCTAGTGGTGCCGTAACTAATATCGCAACAACAGCACCTGTAAGAATTAAATCACCACAAGCTAATCCCATCGCAAGTGGTAGTCCACCAATAGCCGCTTGTACTGTAGCTTTTGGTAAATAGGCGATAGCGCAAAATAGCTTTTCTTTTTGATTGAGTTTAGTTTTAGTGAGACTCACAAACACACCACATATTCTTAGTAGTAATGCTCCAAAGATAACAATGAGTAAACTAAATCCACCTTTAAAGGCTAAACTTAAATTCACACTTGCACCAACCAATACAAATAAGAAGACTTCACCCGCTACCCATAACTTATTGTATTTACTTGATAATCGATTCGCTAGAGTTGGATAGAAGATATTGATTGATATCGCCATTGTCATAACGCAAATTAAACTAGAGAATGGTACTATCGTATTTATGTTTTTTTCAAATCCAACAAAAATGAAGGAGAACGCTAATAATAAAACCATCTTTACTGAATCTCTCATATGTATCTTTCTAAAGTAAAGTTGAAATACATATCCCCACGCTAGTCCAACAACAATACCCAATCCTATTGATATTGGTACAAGAAGTATACTTGTAAAATTCACAACTCCTGAAACTAAAAATGTTGATACAACTGTGAACAGTGATATCACTACAACATCATCAAATGATGCCCCTGTTAAGACAAGTTGAGGTATCTTTTTTTCTTCTCCTAATCCTTCATTAATTAATCGAATCATACTTGGTACTATAACTGCTGGAGATACGGCTCCAAGTACACACCCCAATAACATCCCTTCTAAGTTTGTTAATGGCAAGAAAAGTGGCGCAATAAATGTACATGCTGCTATCTCAAAAATTGCAGGCACAAAGCTCATAAATACTGCAGGTCTTCCTATCTTTTTAAAATCATCTAACTTTAGCGCTAATCCCGCACGCGTCAAAATAATGATTAGTGCAATTTGTCTTATCTCACTTGAGATGTCCATTAACTTTGGATCTAATACATTGAATCCACTGTTGCCTAAAATAATACCTGCAAGAATCATTCCAATTAAGCCTGGTAACTTTAATTGTTTAAATAAACCTGCACATATTAGACCCACTACACATACTAATCCTATACTTACTAACATATTTTCTATCCTCCAAAATAAAAGCCGATAACACCAGTTCAAAAAAAGAACTAGACGTCATCAGCTTAATAAGCGGTTCTGCATATCGCAAGGGAGATCATCATTCCCATGTTTAGTTTATCATGATTTGTTTCTATTGAAAATATTTTTTTAAGGAAAAAGAGTAGCCACCTCGATGACTACTCTTCCTATCTTATTCTTCAGTTCCTGTTTCTTCTTCTAAAACA
>NZ_JAVWNC010000084.1:0-6698 GCF_036637135.1 Anaerorhabdus sp.
TTTCATTTAAATTAAGTGCTAAGGTAATTGTTACAATTGTTCCTTCATTCTTAACTGAATCAATAACTAATCCATACTCACTTCCACAATAAAGTTTAATGCGTTGAAGTACATTATCAATTCCTATACCACTTAATTGCGCAACGTTTGTCTTATCGATACTTGCCGAATCAAAGCCGACACCATTATCTTTAACTTCAATCACCAGTTGATTATTTTTAATTACGGCATCAACTATAATTTTACCTGGTCCATCTAAATTCTTAATTCCATGATAAATACTATTTTCAACTATTGGTTGAAGAATAATTCTTGGAACTAAATAATTATTTAAATCTTCACTTACATGAATGTCATATGTTAATTTCTCACCATAGCGTTGTTTTTGTATAAACAAGTATTGTTTCAAGTGATCAATTTCTTGTGATAATGGAATTAAGTTATTTCCCTTTGATAAACTTAATCTAAAGAACTTCGCAAGTGATTTAGTTAATTCAATGACTTGTTCATTTTCTTTAAATTCCGACATCCATATAATTGTATCTAATGTATTGTATAGAAAATGTGGATTTATTTGTCCCATTAAAACTTTAATTTCTAATTCTTTTCTCTCATTCTCGCTTATTGATAATTTTTCCAGTAAATCTTTAATTCTAATCAGCATATCATTGTAGTTTTGTACTAAACTTTTAACTTCATCAGAACTATCTGGATTAACTTTTGCAGGAATAAAACTTTCCGCATCTTGCATTGCCATTGTTAGTTCTTTCAATGGGTTTGATATACGTTTTACAAGTAATCTTCCTAACAAAGTAACTCCGGCAAGGATAATTACTCCTGTAATTGCAATCAGTTCCAACAACTGTCTACGTAATTGTCCTAAACTATTTAAATAAGATACTCCACTCATTGTCCAATCTGTATTATCAATTGGAACTTGGTATGATAAAACACTTTGATCAGATGTATTATTCATATATCGCTTAAGTTCTTCTTGTTTATCCATTTCAATGAAGTAGGTTAAGTCATTGTGATAGACTAAATTCTGATTGCTATCCGTAATGAATACAAACCCATCTTGATCTAAGTTCAATGCACTTATATATTCCGTAATGAATTCATAGTTAATATCGATCAATAAAACACCTAAATTATTCCCTTGCTCATCCACTATTTCTCTACTCAAAGAAATAACCCATTTATCATTATCCATAGATAACTTTTGCATACGTGCACCAGTTAGAAAAGGCATGTTGTCACTAATTGCATGTTGGTACCATTCTTCTTCCATCATATTATCAGAAACTTGCATTTCTAATTTTTCTTCATTGGAAATAACACGTCCATCATTTGCAACAATTACAATTGTTTCTAAGTAAGAATCAGCTTCTAATACTGTCGATATTTCTTTTCTAACATTTGATTCATTTTCATTTTGTTTTAAATAACTTATCAAATTGGGATTATCTGCCATTAAACTTGAAGTCAGTTTAACTTTTTCAATATACAATGATAAATAATCACTACTTTGATTCAAATTCATTTTGATTTGTTTGACTGCATCGTTAACGAAAATATTGGAAACATTGTAGAAAATAACCACACTAAAAATGAGTATAATCGCCAAGCTAATTGACATATACAGAATAGATATTTGGCTACTGATGTTCTTTAATCTATATTTTCGTCTTTCCACTTCTATTTCCTCTCTTGTTGTTCTTTAAATTCACTAATTGAAATACCATATACTCTTTTAAAACATGCACTGAGATAATTCGAATCATCAATACCTATTTGCTGTGCTACCTCATATATTTTTAGATTCGTTGTAAGCAATAGTATTTTACACTTCTCTAAACGAAGATGTAGAAGATGTTCCCTAAAATTAACTCCAAATAGTTTTTTAAATAATTGGCTTAAATAAGAAGTGTTATAACCCATCTCATCTGCCAACTCTTGCAAAGAAAACGTTGTATCCACAAGATGTTTATTAATATATTCACTTAAGGTTTGTTTCATCGTAGAATCATTTTGATGATCACCACTTATTTCTTTCGCGATTGTTAATGCTACTTTTTCTTGATTATTTTCTACAAACTTTGCGATTAATTTATGCAATACAGCTACTATATCTACTTTTGATACTGGCTTGAGCACATAATCATCAACACCAACCTTCAATGCTGTAATAGCATAATCAAGATGATCATATCCAGTAATCATGGCGATACGTGTAGAAGGAGATATTTGTTTTGCCATTGCTACAAAATCCAAACCATTCATCTTTGGCATATTGATATCCGCGAGAATTAAATCCACTTTATTTTTTTTGACTATTTCTAATGCTTCTACACCATTTTCAGCTTCATATATCGTAGTAATTTTAAGCGCATCAAAATCAATTAATGTTCTAATACCTTTTCTTATCATCGGTTCATCATCAACGATTAATAAAGAAATCATAATTACCTCCTATACTATGAGAGACAGGATAGTTTTATCCTGTCTTTTGTTTTATTGAAAGAGATATGTTAAGAAGCCATATCCTTCCTCTTCTAGTTTATTATAATTGATAAAGCGAATTGACGCACTATTAATACAATATCTTAAACCGCCTCTTTCTTTTGGACCATCATTAAATACATGTCCCAAATGTGTATCTCCAGCACGACTTCTTACTTCCGTACGAGTCATATTGAAACTTGTGTCCACATGTTCAGTCACAACTTCTGGGATAATTGGCTTTACAAAACTTGGCCAACCACATCCTGAATCATATTTATCTAACGATGTGAATAAAGGTTCTCCTGTTACTACATCTACATAAATTCCTTTTTCTTTGTTGTCAAAGTATTCATTTGAAAATGCAGATTCAGTTTTGTTTTCTTGTGTAACTGCATATTGTTCAGCAGTTAATCTTAAACGCAATACTTCATCACTTGGAATTGGGTAATTTTCAATTTTTATTAAATCTTGCAATGTACCCGAAGCATCTAAATCAATATGGCAATATCCATTTGGATTCTTTTTTAAATAGTCTTGGTGATATTCTTCTGCTTCATAAAAGTTATTTAATTTCTCTACTTCCACAACAATATCTTTCGAGTATTTTTTTTGTTGTTCATTGATTACGCCATTAATAACATCTTTATCTTCCATATTTACATAATAGATACCTGTACGATATTGTGAACCGGAATCATTACCTTGTTTATTTAAACTTGTTGGGTCAATTACCAAGAAGTATTTATTCAAAATACCTTCAAGCGAAATGATTGTTGGGTCATATGTAACACGCACTGTTTCTGCATGACCTGTTTTGCGATAACTCACATCCTCATAGGTAGGGTTTATAGTATCACCATTGGCATAACCTGATGTTGAATCAATAACTCCATCGATTCGATCCATAAACTCTTCAACACCCCAGAAACATCCACCTGCTAGATATATTTCTTTTGTATCTTCTGTTTGATATTTGTTTTTTTCTATCATTTGTTTTGTTTGATCAGTTTCTACTTTTGCAGTTGTAGCACAAGCTGTAAGTAATAATGACACACCCAATAAAGATAACATTTTCTTCATCATATGTACTTACACTTACTTTATTGATGTAAAGGATTCAGTAATTGCTGCATTATCAAAGTGACCTGGCGATACTTTAACTAATGCTCCCTCACTACTAATATATGCAGATGTTGGGAATCCTTTAACACCTAATTCCTTTGCTACTTTACCATCTTGATCAAACAATACTTTAATATTTTTGTACTCTAATCCATTGTACCATTCCTTAAATTCGGCAGCTGTTTTTTCACCTTTATAACCTGGTGTTACAACTGTTAATACAACAAAGTCATTATCCATCATTGATAGTTTATCAATATCTTCTAAACCACCAAGACAGATTGGACACCATGATGCCCAGTACTTAATATATACTTTTTTACCTTCAAAATCTTTGGAAGAAACTGTATTACCATCAAAATCAGTATACTCAAAGACTGAAGTCATTTCAGCATCCATCATCGCATCTTCTTTTTTAGCTTCATCCATCATTTTGTCATCTTTTTTTTCATCCATTGCTGGTTCTGTTGTTTCCATCATATCCTTCTCTTGACCTTTTTCCATTTTGTCTGTTTTCGGTGCCGCTGTACATGCCACTAACAATAGCGATAACCCCAATACACTTGTAATCAATTTTATTCTTTTTTTCATAATTTTTACCTTTCTTATCTCTCAAATAGAGTTGTAATTAAATATAAACTGTCGCTCATCAACAAGACTCCCATTAGAATAATGATAATCCCACCTACTACTTTTATTGTATGTAGATGTTTGTTTAACTTCTTCATCTTGCTTAAGAGTATATCTGCGAAGAAGCTAATAATAATGAATGGTAACGCAAATCCCAATGAATAAATTGCCATTAAGATTGCACCATATGTTGAGTTATTTCCACTCGCAGCCAAACTCAATACCGCAGTAAGTATTGGACCAATACATGGTGTCCATCCAAAGCTAAATGTTAATCCTAGTAAATAAATACTAAAGTAGTTATTATTAGCTTGTTTCTTTAGTTGGATTCTCTTTTCAAAATTAAGTATTTTGAAATTGATCAATCCTGTTTGATGAATACCTAATATGATTACAATTACTCCCATTACCGTTAAGAAATAACGATTGTTAATAATGGCACTGAATTGTCCTGCTCCAAATCCCAATATAACAAATATTGTTGATACTCCTAAAACGAAAGTTAATGTTTTAAGAATCATTCGTATCCGTCTTGATTTACCTTCTTTTATATCACCCTCTGTTGCCTCCGCAGCAAACATGGAGAAGTAAACTGGTAATAAAGGCAATATACAAGGTGACATAAAGGATAAAAATCCTCCAATAAATACTGTACTTAAATATAATGTCTCATTCATCGTTTCTTCACCTCCTCGTTTCTATACCTAAATTCTATCTGTTTCTACATAACTATCTATGGGCTCACATTGGATAAATCTTAGATTTCTTTATATTTTGGTTCAATTATCATTAAATAAACAAAAAAGCCAAACCTCAGTTTAGCTTTAGATAGTCTATATATAGATGATTGTGGAAATCTCAATCTCATTGTATTTCATAACTTTATACTCTTTAAGCATATTAATAACTAAATCAGTTTTCATCGCTATTTGCACTTCTAGCTTATACAATAAATTCATTAGTTATTACAAAGTCTAATACAAACATATTAAAAGCCTTAAATTTAAAGCTTAGATACATCTATTGAGTTCGTATTCATTAGATAAAAAGATGCACATCCAAATTAATAACTTGTTTCATCGTTATTTATCAATTCCTTCATTAACTTTATACCTATCACGGTTGATGGTATTTTCGTACTTGGCGATAAGTTAGATAAGACAATGACTGAAGTTCTTGAATCTGGATGAAATGCTAAATAACAATTATAGTTATCAGTTCCACCATTATGCCATATCACTTCCAGTTCACTATCAACTATCCACCCCATATCAATTGCATCCATACGTATTCCCATTTTTTGATAACTCTCAGGTGATTCATTTATGGTTAAGAATTCAGAACTTGCTATTTCAAAACTTGGATATCTATTTAATTGGTATTGCGCATAAATTAACATATCATCAATTGTTGAAGTTAATCCACCTGCCGAAAGATATGCATCTCCTTCTTTCCAATCCCAATAATTATTGAGATCACCATCTTTTTCAGATATTTTAGTATTCATTAATTTCAATTCATTATGAACAAAATTATTAACAAGTTCTGTATAATCTTGATGATAAACTGTTTCCAATATAATCCCCATTATTGCATATCCAAAATTCGAATACTCAAACTCATATTCTTTATCCTTCAAAGATATTTTACTCAATCGATTCATAATTATTTCATCAGTTATTCCTAAAAAGTCGTTTTTCCCATTCAGGAAATTTCCAATCATTGGGCTTTCAAAATAGTAACCTTCATATCCTGAAGTATGTGTTATACAATCTTGTATTGTTGGATATATTTTCTCAGTTGGCAAATCCAAATAAGCATCTATTGTTTCATTATAATCCAATTTACCTTCATGAACTGCTTTCTCTACCATTGCAGAAGTAATTGTTTTAGTAAGTGATCCTATTTCATAAATGTGTGCAGTCTTCTCTAATTCAATACTATCTTTACCATAGACTTTAACTGTCACTTCTCCATCTTGAATTATTCCGATTGTAATTACTGCATCTTGATTATCTGATAGTGTATAGTCTAATGTTTCTTGAAAAGATAATCTTGGGATTTTACTCATTTGGTAATTACCATAAAGTGCATATCCACCAATACAAGCCACTAATAACACGATTATCCCAATGATAATAAGCCACTTCTTCTTTATCTTTTTACTCAAATTCTCATCTCCCGCTCTAAAATCTCATCTACTTCCCTAACACATAAAAAGTTTAATACTTTTACTAAACTGATTATATCATCGAAATCATTGCCTTGTTTAGAATATATTAAAGTTTTTGTATTTAATAAAGTAAGTTCATTTACTAGTATCATATTATTCATTCTAGTTTCTTTTCTTATTAATTGAAATAAATAAATTGTATTAGCTCTTATTTTCATGTATTTCAAAATAATATAAGCATTAAAAAAGCCTTAATTTAAAGGCTTAA
>NZ_JAVWNC010000085.1:0-6636 GCF_036637135.1 Anaerorhabdus sp.
ATGAATGTATTGTCAATTAATTTCATCGGATTTGTATCCGCTGTATTTGCATTGACATGGCTAACCAAGGGACAATTAAGAAAAGTAATACTTTTGGTAAGCAATGTTATTTTTGTAATGTCTTTTGGCAATATCTTTCATTTGCTCTATTTAGTTTTTATTATTCTATTTAGTTATTTTTGTTCAAAGTATTTATCCAACCACAAAGACAAAAAAATACTCATTCTTTCGATTGTAATACCAATACTTGTGCTCTCCTATTTCAAATACTTTAATTTTATTCAATTTGATAATTTAGTTATGCCAATAGGAATTTCATTCTATACATTTAAAGTAATAAGTCATTTAGTGGATACGTATAAACAAAAAGAACAAATTAATTTTAATTTGTATGATTATGCTTTATATGTAAGCTTCTTTCCTTGTTTATCAGCTGGGCCTATTCATAGATCATATGATTTCCTTAAACAGTTGAACATCATACAAGTATTTGATTATTCGAAACTTAAAAGTGGTGCAATTCTTTGTGCTTTTGGAATGTTTCAAAAAATTGTCATTGCTGACTACTTGAATATTGTTGTTAAAAATATATTGGATAATCCGATATATACGGGAATATATGTGTTATTTGGTTTATTTCTTTATTCTTTTCAATTGTATGTTGATTTTGATGCATATAGTAATATAGCGATTGGTGTTAGTAAAATGCTAGGGTTTGATATAAAACGAAATTTCTACACGCCATATATGTCTTCAAATCTACATGAGTTTTGGCATCGCTGGCATATCTCTTTATCAACATGGATTAGAGATTATATCTATATTCCTTTAGGGGGTAACCGAAAAGGATTTATACGAAAATGTATGAATATATTAATTGCATTTGGATTAAGCGGTTTGTGGCATGGATCATCTATTGTTTTCTTACTTTGGGGATTTGGGCATGGTATTGTACTAATTATTGAGGAATTGATTTCACCATATCTAAGAAAATTACCTAAGCATCAAATGTTTAAACCAATTGGAATAATTATAAATTTCGTTATTGTGAGTTTTTTATGGATATTGTTTAGAAATAATTCAATCCAACAAGTAGCTGATATTTTGAATAGATTGTTTATTCCAGATATGTTTACATTGGAATTTGCGGGATTTACGAGTTTTCAATTTGGTTGGATAATCCTATTAGTGATGGTTGTCATTATCACTGACATTTTGAGAAATAAGACAAATATGATTGATTGGTTTAATAATCGAGTATGGGTATTCCGCTGGTTTGTATATATTGCGATGATTGCAATTGTGATTGTTTTTGGTGTTTATGGATTGGGTTATAATCCAAATGACTTTATTTATATTACATTTTAATAGGATTGAAATAAAAGTGGCTTTCTATGAAAGGCCATTTTTGATATACTAAACATGGTGATTATATGACAAAGAAAGTAAGCATTATTGTACCGGTATACAATGTTGAGCAATATTTGGAACGTTGTATCAAGAGTATAACAAATCAAACATATAAAAATATTGAAATTATCTTGGTCAATGATGGCTCAACAGATAGTTCCTTACAAATTTGTAAGACCTACGAAAGTGATTCTAGGTTTATAATAGTAGATAAGCGAAACGGTGGTTTAAGTGATGCTCGTAATGCTGGATTAAAAGTAGCTAGTGGTGATTATGTTGCATTTATTGATAGCGATGATTTTATTCGTGATGAAATGATTAAGACAATGCTAGAATCTGCTGAAAAGAAAAATGCGGATATTTGTGCTTGTGATATGGTTTATCTATACGATAGTGGGCATTTGGTATATGCATCTGGAGGAGATTTTACTTCTGGTTCTGTAAACAATAATCCCGCATTGATTAGAATAAATAACAGTGCATGCAATAAATTATTTAAAAAAGAAATGTTTGATGATATCCAATTTCCAGTAGGTGTGTACTATGAAGATTTAGCAACAATACCTATATTATTATATAAAGCAAAATGTGTGACAAAGGTTAATGAAGCCTACTATGTTTACTATCAAAGAAGTGGTTCTATTGCACACACTGCAAATAAAAAGATTTTTGAAATCTATGATGCTATTGATGGGTGTATTAATTATGTAAAGAAACATGGTAATGAAAAAGCTGTATTAAATGAGCTTGAACATTTCTATGTTATTCACGGACTAGACCTAACGACAATTAGGATTAAGGATTTTGATGATAAAACATTGCGTGAAGAGTATTTAATTCAAAATATGAATGAATTAAATAAAAGATATTCAGAATGGAAGAAGGATATCTTCTATAAAACAGCAGGGATAAAGAAGAAATTTATTTATACAATGCTAAGTAGAGGGAAAGTTAAAACGGTATTGAAAATTTATGACAAATAAAACAAAAATTCTATTTGTAAATGATGAAATGGAAATGGGAGGAGTTGCCCGTGTTTTAAATACGCTCATGGCTAATTTAGATACAGATAAGTTTGATATTTCTTGTCTAGTGTTACATAAAACTGGAATGCTTTTGTCAGAAATACCAAGTCATGTAAATGTAATAGAAGGGACACCTTTTTTCAATACAATTGATAGACCTTTAATCGATATTTTAAACAGAATGGATATTAAAGCTCTATTTAGTAAATTAAGATTATTGTTTTATATGAAAACAGGTTTAATTAAGAAAAGAATCTTAATAGAACGTAAAAAAATAATTAACGAAACTTATGATGTGGAGCTTGCAGCAAAAGAAGGTTTCTGCACTGTATTTACAGCTTATGGTGATAGTAAAAAGAAGATTAATTGGGTGTTAACTGATTATAAACAAAACAATTACTCAAAGAATCACATGAGCTTAGTAATTGAAGCGCTTCAAAAAATAGATATGAATATTGCAGATTCTGAAGATGTACTCCAGTCTTTTAAAGAAGTTTTTGGAATTACACGTGGGATTACGATTCATAATCTTATGGATATTGAAAAAGTAAAACAAGGTATGCAAATAGGATATGAAGATGCAATTGTTCAACCAGGTTTAAATGTAATCGCAGTTGCAAGATTTCATCCGCAAAAAAGCTTAGAACGTTTATTGTATGCATATAAAAATGCAGTTGATAAAGGGATTGAACACAATCTTTACTTGATAGGTGGAGGAGAGACAGAGCCGTTACTTAGACAAATCGTTAAAGATAATAACTTAAATCGTGTTTTCTTTCTAGGATATAAACAAAATCCATATGCATATATCGCTAAATGTGATTTATTCGTTCTATCAAGTCTTTATGAAGGGTTCGCAACAATTATTAATGAAAGTTTGATTGCAGGTACCCCTGTGCTTACGACACGAGTAGGTGGTGTAAGTGATCAAATTGTTGAGGATTATCAAGGGTGGATTGTTGAAAACACACTAGAAGCATTAAAAGCTGGTTATTTAACAGCATTGAGTAAACCAGATAAACTGAATGATATGAAACAAACATTGAAATCATATGAATATCCAAATGATAAAATATTGAAACAATTTGAAGAGGTATTTAAATGAAATGGATAAAAGACCATAAATCCGAACTAATGATAACGGGAGCAGTGTTATTTGTATTCTTCTTTTTTTCACTAATTACAAAGATGACTCCTTTAGCAGGAGATGATTGGGGATATGCTGTTCAAGGTATGAATGAAAATCCATTTGCAAAAGCGTGGGAGTTCTATTTTACGTGGTCAGGTAGATTCTTTAGTGAATTGTGGGGATTTATTGTAGCACCACGAAAATGGTTGTGGAATATACTAAATCCACTATTATTTGCAGCTATTATTTACTTCATTATTAAACTAACATATAAGAAAAATAACTTGTTGGTGTTAATTATCTTGGTTTTATCCTTACTATTTAGCGTTGATAATACACTAAGAATTGAAACATATACATGGATTATGGGAACAACTTATGTTGTGCCTCTTGCATTATTACTATTATATCTTGTACTTATTAAACCAATAATATTAGAAGATAAGAAAATGTCTAATTTCGTATTTGTTGTCTCAATTGCATTGAATCTTTACATAGGTTTATGTATGGAAAACGCAACGGTAATTTTATTACTTGGGAATATATTAATTTCAATTTATTGCTGGTTTAATAAGAAAGAGTATTTTAAAAAATTCCTTATTCTTCTAGGTGTGAGTTTATTGAGTTTGATTTTAATTCGCTTGTCACCCGGAGCTACATTTAGACTTGCAAGAGATAATCAAGCATGGGTACAAATGAGTCTATTTGCTCAAATTGGTAGTAATTGGGTAACGTTTTTACAAAGAACATTTATATATAATCGTTATATGATGATGATCCTTAGTATGACAATGATCATGGGATTATTATCATTCAATCAATCAAAGAAGTGGTCAATTTCAACTATGATTATGTTAATCATGCATAGTATATGTTTTGTGTTAACCTTTATGCCTACTTTGTATGAAAAAACAAATATAGCTGCATTATTGGTATTCTATGATGTTCAATACACACAATCAGCACTTATATTCTGTTCATTGTTTTACCTTGTGTACATTGGAATTCTATTTTGGCAAATGTTTGTAACTTTAGATATAAAGGAACGTTTAGAAGGTAGTTTCTACTTGATGATTGCAGGAACTGCAAATATTGTGATGCTTATATCACCTATATTTGGCGCAAGATCGAGTCTCTATACAGTATTCTTCATTATTGTGCTGATTGCATTTATGATTTCAAATATCCATATCAACAAGTACATCCAAATTGGATTAGTGGTTTTATTTGCTGCATTTATTGTGCTAAAATGTAAAGGTCTTTTTGAACAATACAAAGTAGTTCAAGCAGTTCAAATTGAAAGAGAATCAATTATTGAGTATTACCGTGTTAATCAGGATGAAAAAGAAGCATGGATCCCGAGAATGCCTGAAGGATTCATCCACTCAGCAGATATTGAAGAGGGTGATGATTATCATATGGAAGTATTCAAACAATATTACGGACTTAATCCGAATGTTAAATTAGTATTCTTTAAAAAATAAAGGAGCATTTTGATGAAAAAACTATTCAATGAAAAAAATCTATCAATAGCGATTATATTACTTATAGCATTACAACCGATTATTGATATGGATTATCTATTCTATGAATTTCTGGATCAATTTGGATTGCCACGTTTTTCTACAATCATTCGATTCATTATCATTCCAGGATTAATTCTATGGACTTTCTTCTTAATGGAGAAGAATAAAAAGAGAGTATTAATTGTAACAAGTATTTATGGGGTTCTACTAGGTGGATATTTTATCCTTCATTGTATGTCAGCAAGTGCAGCATATGACATTATGGGATTTACGACCAACTTTAAATTTTCATGGTATCAAGAGTTAGTTTATATTTTAACTTTAATACTACCTTTTGGATTAACATATTGTGTATATAATTTAAAGTTTAGTGAGAATATTATAAAGAAAATCGTATACTTCTTATCAAGCATTATTTCAATTCCTATATTTTTAGGAGATTTATTTGTTTTTGGTAAGAGTACTTATTTTGGCTATACAGTAGCTAACTTCTTTTCTTGGTTTACAGGTATTTATGAGCTATACCATCCTCGTGAATTAGCTAGTAAATTCTTCTTTAATGAAGGTAATACGATTGGTATTTTGATGTTTATGATTTTACCACTAATGTATTATTTCTTTACTAAAGAAAAAAACAAGAAAACAAAAATCATGGTTGGTGTTTTGATTGCTATTCAAAGTTTATCAATGCAAATCTTAGCAACACGTGTTGCAACATATGGTGCAGTCATTGTTCCAATAGTATTCCTTGTATTGTATTTATTTGATACATTAATCATGAAAAATCAAAAATTAATGAAAAATGTAGTTATCATCTGTTTGTGTTTTGCAGGGTTATTTGGTGCAATCTTAGATTTCACACCAGCAATCCAAAATCAAAAGGTTGATGCAGAGAATACAACTGTATTATTAAGTAATGGTGCCGTTGATGAAGGTCTAAGTAGCTTGAAAGACGGTGAAAACTTAATTCCTGGGACAGCGGAATTTAATCATTTCTATCGTTTCATGTTTGAACAATATGGAATACGTGCAAAATACATTTCATCAGTTCCTTCCATGTACTATATTGATTGGTATAATTATGTTTATGATCCAAAATTTTGGGTTGATGTTACTTTTATGGATGTTTATGATCGTGTTAGTGGACGTCAAATCCAAACAATCTTTATGAATTATAAACTTGATAAATTGAATGCGTATCAAAAAATAATGGGTGCAGGTTATTCTACATTCATGAATGGGTCGATTATACTTGAACAGGATTTTAAACAACAATGGCAAACTCTTGGACCAATTGGTTCATTACTAACCACATTCCCATGGATTGCATCTGTATTAATAGGTGCGTTATTCGTTCTTAAGAAGTGGAAGAAATTGTTTAGATTAGATGTCTTTGTTTATGCTATGTCATTTGTAGCAGCACTGGGAACAGCTTATATGAGTGGTCATACGTTGGATCAGTTTATTACAACAACATTCATGGCACTTCTTCTTGGGGTATTATTTTGTAAAATCAAAGAAGTTTATGACAAAAAGGATTAGTTTA
>NZ_JAVWNC010000086.1:0-6561 GCF_036637135.1 Anaerorhabdus sp.
CAGGACAAGCAATATGATTATCCTTGATGTATTGCATCATTTCATCATTTGACCAACCTTCAGGGTTCACTTCCCCTTTAGAGAATTCTTCGATTAAATGATCTGCACGATGACGTGTTTTGCATTTTCTACAATCCATTAAAGGATCACTAAATCCAGTTAAATGCCCTGTAGCTTCCCATACTTTTGGATTCATTAAGATTGCAGATTGAATCCCTACATTATAAGGACTCTCTTGAATAAATTTTTTCCACCAAGCTTGTTTAATGTTTCTTTTTAACTCTGCCCCTAACGGACCAAAATCCCATGTATTACTTAAACCGCCATAAATTTCAGAGCCTTGAAATACAAACCCTGAATTCTTCGCGTGATTTACTATTTTTTCAAATGTTTTTTCAGCCATATTTTCTCCTCTTTAGACATTTTATTCTAATGTATAATATACCATATTTAAAGGGTTTCAGTCAATTTAAGTCCTACTTAAGTTTTTATTTGAAATCAAGTTTTTAATAATGATTCCAACCAAACAACCTACGACAAATCCTAAAAAGTGAATCATCGCAAATATAATTGCGGACAAGTTATAAAAAATGAACATTGTCGGTATAAACAAAACACCAACAATAACGGGATAAAACCAATGCGGTTGATTCATCATTGTATACGAAACCCCTAAAACAATTGTAATGGCAGGCATTACTACTAACATTAGAATTGTTTCATTAGCGTTCCCACGAAAAAGGAATGGTAACAAATAAAAGTTAAGACATACCCCTATGAAATTGATCAGTAATGCTTTATTTTTCATTTTTTACCTCCACTATTTCTTTAAGAAACTTCCACGCTGTTGAATCAATACCACTGTGTACATGTAAAAATTCAAACATCGCCGCACAATCATTGAAAGACCATGGACCATAGTTTTTCAATATATCATAATTTTCTATACCCGCTTTATTAATCAAACGGAAACGTTTTAAATCCATTTGAGTTTCGTTATTATTACTTATTTCACTCAAACAATCACTACAAATAAATCCACCCTCTTCAATACTTATGCGATTCACTTTCGTATTTCCACACAATACACATTCATCAACGACAGGTGGTATACCTAAATAATTTAACATTTGTGCTAAGAACAAACAAAGTATTAGCGCATGTTCCTTCTCTTGATTAAGTTTATCTAAACAAAATACTAACAAATCAAAATAGGCATCATTTACATCCTCATCCAAAACGCCTTGAGGTAAGCTTTTATCCACAATCTCACTAAAGATTGCTGCAATATTCATCTTTTCTAAATTTTCTTGTAAAAACCGATTAGATGTTTTGATCGATGCATTTTTGATTGTAAACATGGACTTATCTTCTACATAATCAAACACAAATTCACTGAGCACATAAGGCATGCATGATGTCGCAGACTTGCTAGTCATTTTCTTCACCCCTCTTGCAGTGAACGTAAGTTTACCATATTCTTTTGTTAAAACGGTCAAAAGAGCATCATTTTCACGATACTCTGATTCTTTTAACACAAGTCCTAAAACTTTATCATTCATCATCAACCTCGATTTGAATATAACCTAGCTGTTGAAGTTTGCTTTTGCGATTACGCCAATCTTTTTCAACACGGACAAAACATTCAAGATAAATACTTTCTCCCAATATGCCTTCAATATCTTTACGCGCTTGAGTACCAATTTCTTTAATCATTGAACCTTGCTTACCAATGATAATTCCTTTTTGGCTACTTCTTTCCACAAGGATCATTGCATTTATCAACAGTTTTCCTTTTTTACGACCCATTCTTTCAATTACAACTGCTACTGAATGAGGAATCTCTTCTTCAGTTAGAAGTAAGACTTTCTCACGAATTAATTCTGAAATAATGAACTGTTCTGGATAATCACAAATTTGATCTTCAGGATAATATTGAATACCATCTTCCATATACGTCTTTGTGATTGTTATCAATTCTCCAAGATTTGTATTTTCTTTAGCTGAAATCGGAAATATTTCCGCAAAGTCATGACGTTTTGACCATTCGATTAATAAATCCATGATTTTATCACGGCTTAACAAATCAATTTTGTTTAATATCAAGAAAACAGGTATTTTCTTTTCTTTCAACGCACTTAATACAAATTCATCTCCTGTACCAAAAGGTACACTCGCATCTACCAACAAATAAATACAATCCACTCCACTTGCAGCTGCAAAAGCTTCTTTGTTCATTTGTGCGCCCAACTCGTGATGAGGTTTATGAATACCTGGTGTATCCACAAATATTAACTGTGAATCTTCATCTGTACGAATGCCGCGTATTTGATTTCGCGTAGTTTGTGGCTTTGGAGAAATAATAGCTACCTTTTGTTGAAGTAGTGCATTTAATAATGTACTCTTTCCCGCATTTGGTCTTCCTACTAAAGCAATAAACCCTGATTTCATTGTAAATCCTCAGAAGTAAATTGCATTGGCAATAACTCCCGAATCGTTTTAATTTCAGTGTCTTGACCATTCGAAAGAATAATTGGTGTATCTTGATTCAATAATTCAGATAACACTTGTCTGCATATTCCGCAAGGTGCCGCAATACGACCACCATCAGTTACAATTGCAATTGCTTCAATATCATCTTTACGATAACCATAAGAGTAGGCACCAAAGATTGCACTACGTTCTCCACAGTTTGCAGCACCATATGCTGCATTTTCAATATTCGCTCCTTTAAATGTTTTACCATCTTTACACAAAACACATGCCCCTACATGATAATTCGAATAAGGTGCATACGCATTCTTCATTGCTTCAAAAGCTTCATCTAATACATTTTGATATTCCATAATCTTACCCTCCAATATGGTTTAGTACCATCATAATTCCGATTATTAACGCAATTGTCGCAGAAAACAAAACAGCTCCTGCCGACATATCTTTAATTGATTTAATTCTTGGATCAATATCGGGTGAACAAAAATCACAAATCTTTTCAATACAGGTATTAATCATTTCTGCAGTGATGACTAACCCACAACATAGCCCTAAGATAAGCCACTCCACAAAAGAGAAGTTTAACACAAACGCTACCACCAATGCACAAATCATAAGTAGAAATTGAATCATAACGTTTTTATCTGCTAACGCTTCTGCAAGTCCTGAAAAAGCCACCTTGAATTTATTCATCGTGGAACCACCGGATCAAGAATCTTGTTTTGCAAATCAAACATTTTCTTTTCCTCTTTTTTATTCATGTGATCATAACCTAAACAATGTAGTAATCCATGAATAAACAAGAAGCAAAATTCTCTTTCTTCACTATGTCCATAAGATGCTGCTTGTTCAATAACCGCATCAACATTTATGAATACATCACCAAGTTCTTTAACATCACTCACTAAATCATATTCATCATCACTATCACATATCGCAAAACTAATGACATCCGTAGGACGATCAATTTGACGATACATTAAATTGATTTCATGAATTTTCTTGGTCTTAACTAAAATAACAGAAATAGAAACCTCTTCTTTTATCTTTAGTGTTTCTATAGTTTTTTTAGCTAATTCTTCTAAGCGAGGATAATATTGTTTCCAAGCTGTACTTTTTGTTTTATTAATTATAGTTGTTATCATATTTATAACCTCACCTAAGTATTATATCACTCAAATGCCTTTCATAGCATATCGGTCAATAATTTTTTGAACCAAAGGATGTCGAACAACATCATCACTTGTTAAGTATAATATTTTAATCTCATCGATTCCATCTAATAGTTTAGCTGAATCGACTAATCCCGATATCATGCCACGATGCAAATCAATTTGTGTGATATCACCTGTTATTATCATTTTCGAATTAAATCCCAAACGTGTCAAAAACATTTTCATTTGAGATGCTGTTGTATTTTGTGCTTCATCCAGAATAACAAAAGCATCCTCTAATGTACGTCCACGCATGTACGCTAACGGCGCAATTTCTATCGTACCCTTCTCTATATACTTTTCTGTTTGCTCAGCTCCTAGCATCGCATGTAAGGCATCATATAAAGGAGTTAAATATGGATCTACCTTTTCTTTTAGGTCTCCAGGCAAAAATCCTAAACTTTCACCCGCTTCCACCGCTGGTCTTGTTAAGACGATTCGCTTTACCTCACCTTTTTTTAACATGCTTACAGCTTCAATCACAGCTAAATACGTTTTCCCTGTACCCGCTGGTCCTATCGCAAAAACAATATCATATTTCTCAATTGCTTCAATAAAACGATATTGTCCTATTGTTTTAGGTGCAATCATTTTTCCTGATAATGTTTTCCCAATTACTTTCTTATGTAAATCAATCCAAGTTTCAGTTTCATTTTTACTTATTAAACGATAAGCATACAAAACATCTCTCTCTGAGATTTCTTGATTCTTTTTCACTACTTGTATCAATGCATTTAATACTTCCGATATTTTAGCTAATGTATTATTATCACAATCATTAATAATGAAAGAATGATTTCGAAATACAATTTCTTTATCAAAGCACTTTGATAAGACTTCCAAATTTCGATCTTGTGGACCTACTAATTTAGTCGCTTCATCCGCTGTTAATTCATCAACACTTACAATTTTTTCATTTGTCAAAGGAAAATCCCCCTTATGTAACTATTTTACCAAAATTTGTACCTAAAATCATTCATCCTTATAAAATAACTATAAATTTAGTATTTTTTAAATGAAAAACTTATAATAGCCTTGATTTAACTCATAAAAAGTGGTATTTAGTAGTTATCAAAGGGAAGAGTGATGATATGAATAATAGAAAAAAGAAAGGGTTCACGTTAATTGAACTCATTGTAGTTATCGCAATATTAGCAGTACTTGGCCTACTCATTGTCCCACAAATTTCAGGTTACATTGATGCTACACAAGCGACAACTTGTCAAAATAATAGAAAACTTGTTGAACGTGCCATTACCGTAGCAGAAGCTAAATCAGGGAAAACTGAAACATTCACAACTCCTGAACAAGTAGCGGCTATAAAAGATAGTCTCTATGATGGTGGTAAGATTTGTCCTAAAGAAGGTACAATTACAATTACTGGTCATAAAGTAACATGTTCAATACATAAAGATGAAACTGGTGGTACAACTGGAAAATACCCTAACCCAGGCTCACTGTTAGAGGATAAATACAAAGATGATATTTCAAAAGCCACGGATTTTAGTAACGTTAACACTACATATAAATATGGTGATATCGTTAAAAGCAATGGGAAACTTTGGGTTTACATAGATCAAAAACCAAGTGGAAGTGCCGCTCCTGGTAACCCTATGGGTATAAGTCCTTGGAAAGAAATCAGCAATAATTTTAGTAGTCTAAGTCGCTATGAAAAAGGAGATATCGTCATGAGCAATGGCAAATATTATATTTGCGAAAATGCTAATAGTAGATACTTAAATTCTATTGATGCAACTAATGGTGACTCACAAAAATATTTTAAAGAAATTGATTTCGATAATAACACTTGGGATTACAAAAAATAGTAACTCACTTGCACCACAAACCTCCTTGTTCTAAAATGAATAAGGAGGTTTTATTATGAAATTATCTGGATTCGAGAAGTTATCAAACACACGCGACTTAGGTGGCATAATGACAAATGATGGTAAAACCATAAAATATAAAAAGCTTATACGCAGTGGTCGACTCTATTTCGCTTCTGAATATGATAGGAACAAATTACTCAATGACTATTCACTAAAAAGAATACTTGATTTTAGAAATGATAATGAAATACTAAAAACACCCGATCCTACTTTACAAGGCGTTGAATATATTCGCTGCCCCATCCTAAAAGAACATACGCAAGTAATCACCAAAGAAAAGAATATACACGAAGTTGATTTTGAATACATGAAACATATTATTGAACTCATGGACTTCAATGTTGAGCAATCAACAATAGAGGAATATCCTCAACTACTTCAAGATGAACATTCAATTCTAGGGTACAAAAAATTCATCGATATATTACTCGATGATGTTCATGGTTCTACCTTATATCATTGTAGTGCAGGTAAAGATCGTGTTGGTGTAGGAACATTGTTAATTCTTGGTTTACTTGGTGTTAGTGATGAAATCATCATAGATGATTATCTTAAAACAAATTATTACTTATCCGAAAGATTAAACTATTATACACAAAAAGCTACTGAACAAAATCTTGATAAGAAATATATCGAACAGTTCTCATCTTTATGTTGTGTAAAGGAAAGCTATATCCAAGCAGTATTGAATAATATCCACGCAAACTACGGAACTATAGAATATTACGCAAAGATTTGTTTAGGTATTACACAAGAAGACATAGAGAAATTAAAACAACTCTATTTAGAATAAGAGAAATCTTATTCTTTTTTTTCGCATAAAAAAATAAGGAATTTCTTCCTTATTTTGAGCGACGTGCTTTTCTTGCAGCTTCCGATTTTAATTTACGACGGACGCCTGGTTTTACATAAAACTCTCTTTTGCGAGCCTCAGCAAGGGTTCCGTTGCGAGAAACTTGACGTTT
>NZ_JAVWNC010000087.1:0-6492 GCF_036637135.1 Anaerorhabdus sp.
CCAAATTGATTTTCTTTCCATTTACTAACTGCTTCATCTTCTCCATAGATTAATACATCAACTCCCGGAGGAGCTGCCATTGTGTAAACACTTTTCATAAAATCATTCGATGCTAATGTATCATCGATAACGATGATTTTATTTGAAAGTGTTGCCTTAATCCACTTATTGACTATCTGTCCATGGATAAGTCTAAAATCAATTCTTACTAATTTAATATTTGCCACTTCCTTTTCCCCTTTCTAGTTACCCTTTAACTCTTTTGTAACGTTTCTTCCACTCATTGATAATGTATCTAGAGCACATTGAGCAAGATCCTCTGTGCTGAGTGTATCTCTTTGCGAATAGACTTCAATAAACATTGCTAGATTAAGTCCTGTGATTACAATGTTGTTGAAATTTTGTGACAAAATCGTAAATGTTGTACTTGGGGTACCCCCATATAAGTCAACTAGGCATATTGTATCTTCTGGTAATTTAGATAATTCCACTTGAATTATCTCCATATAATCTTCCATTGCCATACCTGGTTCTAACGATAAAGCAATTGCATCCTCTACATTACCAATTATCATTTCAGCTGATCTTAATAATTCTTCCCCAAAATGACCATGCGTTCCAACTAATATTTTTCTCATACTTGTAAGCCCTTTCTACAAACACAATATCACAAAATATTTTTTTGTAAATATGTTTGTTAAAAAAATATTTTTTTATTTAGTTTACACATTTGTCCACTCGTGATATTCTTAACTAGTAAAGAAACGTTCATTAATTGGGGTATAATTTATGAAAAATTTGACTGTTCGAATGAGAATTAAAAGTCTTTATCGTGACATGAGTTCAAAAGAGAAGCAAATAGCTGACTATGTTTTAGACAACATAAAAAAAGTCTCACGTAGTTCTATTAGCGAGATTTCAAGCGAGTTGGGATTAGCTGATTCCACTTTCTTTCAATTTTCTAGAAAACTTGGATACAACGGATTTAAAGATTTTAAAATCGCTTTATTAACCGAAGAATTTGATCCTGAAATATCGATCCACGAAAAAATTTCAACTGTCGATTCAGAATTAACAATTCTCGAAAAAGTTTTCGATGCCTCTACTAAAGCAATAGAAGACACACGTAAAATTTTAGATGTTGAAACATACAGAAAAGCTGTTAATATCATGATTAATTCAAATTGTGTTTTCTTCTTTGGATTAGGTGGTTCTAACGCTGTTGCATTAGATAGTTATCACAAATTTCTTCGTTCCCCTATTAAAGTTAATTATGCCTCTGATTCGCATATCCAAATTATGAATGCCTCTTTGCTTACGAGCAAAGACTGTGCTTTCGTAATATCACATACCGGGCTTAGTAAAGAAGCTCTTGAAATTGCATCTGTAGCTAAAGAAAACAAAGCCAAGCTAATTGTTTTGACTAGTTACCCTTTATCTCCTCTTGCGAAGATGGCAGATGTTGTATTAATATCTTGTTCTGAAGAAACTAAGTATCGTTCTGAATCTTTGTCATCACGCTTATCGCAACTCAGTGTTATCGATGCATTGTTTGTTACAATCATGTTTAAAAACGATAAGAAAGCAAGCGCATCATTAACTAAGATTAGAAAAGCAATTTCCAATACCAAAGAGTAATCATCGAGTGAGGTTCGTAAATGAAA
This sequence comes from Anaerorhabdus sp., assembly GCF_036637135.1. Lineage (GTDB taxonomy): Bacteria > Bacillota_I > Bacilli_A > Erysipelotrichales > Erysipelotrichaceae > Anaerorhabdus. The sequence goes on from NZ_JAVWNC010000087.1 coordinate 1,665, forward strand.
AATATCAAATTAGTTGCGAGTGACTTAGATAGAACACTTTTAAATCAAGTATCTGAAGTGGGTGAATACACTCAAGATATCTTGAATAAAATAATGGATAAAGATATTTTATTTGTTCCTTGTAGCGCACGCACATTCAAATTTATTCCATCTTGGATTCTAAACAATATAAAAATAAAATATATTGTAACATCAAATGGTTCAGTTATTTATAACAATCATACTCATGAACAAATATTAGTTCACGCGATTAGTGTAGAAAATTCTATTAAGCTTTTAGAAGATATAGAGAAAATAAATCCCTATTGGACAATAGATGCAAAAGGTGAATTATTTGTAAGTCGAAAAATAATCGAAGACCACTCTTCCATCAATATATCAGATGAATTTTATAAAGAAATATGTACCAATAGAGTTATCGTCGATGATTTTCACGATGTCTTTGAAACAAGTACGGATGTTGCAAGAAAAATTCATTTCATCACAAAAGATGATGAAGCTAAATCTATACTCATAGATGCTCTTAAGAAATTTAATTTTATTTATGTAACATCATCTCATCCTATAAACATTGAGATTACTGATCCTTTAGCCACTAAAGGAAATGCACTGAAATACATAATGGATAAAGAAAAAATCTCCAAATCAGATGCAGTAGCTTTTGGAGATAATGATAACGATATTGAAATGCTTAGAAATGTTGAATATGGTATTGCAGTTGCCAACGCGACAGATAATCTAAAACAAGTCGCGACCAAAATTATTGGTCACCACTCGGATGAAGCACTTGCTAAATTCCTTGAATCCAATCTACTATAATAAAAATAGACTTCTCGTTTGTCGTTTCAAACTTTGAAGTCTATTTTTTGTGTTGTAACTATTCAGGAACAAACCCACCAACATTTTGGTATTTATTTCTTCTTTAGTATAACTGCTTTCATCAAACTTTTAACGCTCTTTGAATCTGCTGGTTTAGTACCATTGGTTGTTACAGCCCCTGTAGCCGCAGCCATAGATATCTTAATAATTTCTTCTAATGTATATTTTTGGTCGTATCCATAAGCGATACCACCCACCAATGCATCTCCAGCACCAACAGGTGATTTTGTTTCTACATAGATTGGCATCGCTTGATATACAACATCTTTGGTTACATAGATTGCACCATCTTTACCTAATGACACCACAACTAATACAATTCCCTTTTTTACAAGTTCTTTTGCTTTTTCAATGCATTCAGTATTTGTTAAAGTTGTTACTCCAAATAAATCACACAACTCTTTTCTATTCGGTTTAATGATTGTAGGAATACTCTTTATCCCTTGTTTTAATGCTTCTCCAGATGCATCTAAAATAACATATGCACCTAGTTTTTTGATTTCTGTAACCATCTTCTCATAGGCATTTTCTTGAATACCAACAGGTAAACTTCCAGATAACACTACTACATCCATTGGCTTAACATTTGCTTTAAGTGCATGCATAATTTCAACTACATTCTTCTTATCTACTTTAGGTCCTCTTTCATTAAATTCTGTTAGATGACCTTTTTTATCGATTACTTTTAGATTGATACGAGTACTTTCTTCAATAGTAGAAGAAAATAATGGTATATATCGAGATTCCATTACATCTTTTATCATTGTCCCTACTGCTCCACCAAGAATTGTATAGGCTGTAGAAACACCATTTAAAGCACGTACTGTTTTTGAAACATTAATTCCTTTACCGCCAATATCATAACTAACAATTTCAATTCTATTCAATGTTCCCTTATCGATTGAATCACATTCTGCTGTTTTATCCAAAGATGGATTTAATGTTACTGTATGGATCATTGTAAAACCTCCTCTATATTATTTCATAATGTTTTAAAGCATTATAAATTCCATTATCTAGTATATCTGTCGTAATGTAGTCCGCAACTTCTTTGATATCTTCACTGCCATTTCCCATTGCAATTCCAATACCACAATCTCTTATCATTTCGTAGTCATTTGAACTATCACCAATACCTATTGCTTCTTTAATTGTTGCACCATATGTTTCACACACAAGTTGTGCAGCAGTAGATTTTGTTTCTGTTTTATATGATATTTCTACACAATGAGAACGAATACGTGGATTTCTTAATGTTGTTAACGCTTGAAATTCTTCAGGTAAATCTGTCTTCATTTGATTGATATACGCTTCTTCTTCACCATAGAAACAAATCTTTGCGACACGATCATTTTTATCGCGATAGTCTAACGGGTAATAACAATTTGCCCGCATGATTTCTTTTCCTTCTTCCATATTTTTTGCGGATTTAGAGAAATATTCAAATACATGTCTAAATGCTTTCTCATCATAATAAGCACCAGCATTACCTTCTAAGCAATACCCTAAGTTATGTTTCTCTGCAATCTTTATTAACTTTTGTATTTCATCTTCTGTCATTGATTTATCATGAATTCTTTTACCCTCAACATACACAACCGCACCAGCACTAAATACAAATCCATTCACATCTAAATTCAAAAATAGTTTTGCAGCTGAAAGTGATCTTCCTGTACACACAAATAACTTATGTCCATTGGCTTTGGCTTTTTCAATTGCTTCCATCGCAGAATATGGAACTGCATTAATTTGCGGGCTATACAAGGTACCATCAATATCTAGAAAAATATAACTCATTTTTTCATCCTCACTTTTGTTCTATTATACTATCTCTACATAAAAGAAAAAAGGCAAATAGTATTTACCTTCTTTCTTTTTAATATATATAAGGGGATAGAATATATCTACACATTGATAGGGGGTCAATGTATAGGCAAGCTTTCTTGCAAGAGTATAGTAACAAACCACTATCAAATAGTTGTGTTACTCTTGTGTGATATTATGTGAAGTTAAACTCCTGAATATGCTGAGAAACCACCGTCAACTGGGATAACTATTCCAGTTACAAAACTACTTGCTTGTTCACTTAATAAATAAAACAAAGTACCAATTAATTCATCAATTTCACCAAAGCGATTCATTGGTGTATTATTTAGTATTTTCTTCGTTCTACCAGTCGCTTCTCCTTGTTCATTAAATAACATTTTTTGATTTTGTTTTGTTACAAAGAAACCTGGCGCAATTGCGTTACACCGTATGTTTTCATTTTTGAAGTAAACCGCTAACCATTGTGTAAAATTACTGATACCAGCCTTGGCTGCGCTGTATGCAGGTATTTTAGTTAATGGCGTATATGCATTCATACTGGATATATTAATCACACTACATCCTTTTTTACCAAGCATATCTTTTGAGAAGATTTGAGTTGGCAATAAAGTACCCATGAAGTTTAAATCAAATACAAATCGTATACCTTCTTCATCCAAATCATAAAATGTCTTTACTTCGTTCAAATTATTCTTATCAAAATACTCATCATCTGTAGTAGCTTTAGGATTATTTCCACCTGCACCATTAATTAAGATATCGCACGGACCCAAATCATTTAAAACTGCTTGATGAATATTTTTTAATGATTCACTTGATAGTACATTACACTTATATGCTTTTGAAGTACCACCAAGTTCATTTATTTCCTTTTCCAGTTCCAACACTGCTTCTTGATTGATATCCAACAGTGCTAATTTAGCTCCTGTCATTGATATTGCTTTTGCAAATGTATTGCAAATAATTCCACCAGCTCCAGTTATGACAACCACTTTATTCTTTAAATCAATTTCAAAAGGTATCATTTGTTTTATTACCTTTCACTAAAGTTTCCCATATACCCGATAGGTACATCGCACCTAATGCACGATCATATAATCCATATCCCGGTTTACCTGTTTCTCCCCAAATCATTCTGCCATGATCTGGTCGAATATAGCCATTAAACCCATTTTCATAATAAGCTTTCATGATATCTACCATATCTAAGCTACCACATGCAGAATAATGTGCAGATTCTTCAAAGTCATTATTATCTAAGATCTTTACATTACGAATATGAGCAAAATGAATACGATTCATTTTAGTATATTTCGCAATTAGTTTCGGAATATCATTACTTTTTGTACAACCAAGAGATCCACTACATAATGTTAATCCATGATGAGGATCATCATATAATGACAAGAAACGATCTAAATTATATTCATTGGTTATGATTCTTGGTAGTCCAAATATGCTCCATGGTGGATCATCTGGATGAATCGCCATATTCACATCGCATTCAACCGCAACCGGCATAATTTCATGAATAAAATATTCTAAGTTTTTCCACAATCCTTCTTCACCCATTGATTTGTATTCATCAATTAAATGAATCATTTGTTCTGGTGTATAGCTTGCATCCCAACCGGGTAATGACATATTTTTAATATCTATATTGTTTAGTTGTTCTTGATAATAAACCAGCGCATTACTACCATCATTAAGTGGATGATCCAGTTCACTTCGTGTCCAATCGAATACTGGCATAAAGTTATAACAAATACATTTCACACCATGTTTTGATAACAAACGAATATTTGCTTTATAGTTTTCTATGTATTCTTTATATCTACCTTTTCCAAGTTTAATATCCTCATGAACAGGTACTGATTCAACTACTTCAAATTCCAATCCTGCATCCTTACATTTATTTTTAAGGGCTAGTATTTCATCCTCCGACCATACTTCACCTACAGGAACGCTATAAATTGCACTTACAACACCACTCATACAAGGGATTTGCTTTATGTAGTTTAACGATACTTTATCTGTATCGCCAAACCATCTAAATGTCATCTTCATTATCTTTGTACTCGACCTGAAGCATCCCCTTGACATAGGGCTTCAACTTCAGCTT
>NZ_JAVWNC010000088.1:0-6440 GCF_036637135.1 Anaerorhabdus sp.
CGTTCAATAATGTCTCTCGAAATTAAGGCACCTTCAAAAGACTTCATTTTTGAAGTATCGTCGACTTTTATTTCTTCTCCATTTTCATCTTTAGCTTTCTTTTGAGCGTATACATATTCAATCTCACGTCCCACATCATATCCGCTCGCTTTTATTACATATACATCATCTTGCATTTTCTCATTCCAATAGTTAAGCAAGAAGTCATACACATCGTAATTGTCTAGAAGTTTTGCCGATTCAAAATCCCTCAAAATTTCAATTCCCAAGCTTCGAATTATTTCTTTTGGATTTGTATCTGTATTAATGTTGAGTAATGAATCTTTTACTTTATTTTTCCAAGTCTCGAATAGAGAACCGTATTCAGTTTCCTTTTCAACCTTTATATTTTTATCTTCAGAAATGACTGTTTCAATTTCATTTGGTTTTATAGCAAGATTATAGACATCATGTTCTTCATCGACACAAGTAAATATCTCTTCTCTTAACTGTGGCGATATTTTCCAGAGTCTCTCTAAAGAGTTAATATCGACTTCTGGAATACCCCCCTTAAGATGAGATGCAATGTTTTGAGGTAATGTGTCATCTATTTTTTGGATATAACGAGGCACATTAAGGTTTCCTTCGTTCTCTTCTAAAATCTCCTTATAGGTAATAAAACGGGAGTACCCCTCAACCTTTTCTTGGTGAATAAAGGTTTGCACAATTTTCTCAATATCCTGTTCACGAAGACGGTTCTTATTTCCATCTTTCTTAAACCCATCACTCGCATCAATCATAAAGATACCTTCACGTTTATCAGCGTTTTCTTTATCGATTATGATGATACTAGCTGGGATTCCTGTACCATAAAATAAGTTTGCTGGTAGCCCAACTATACCCTTGATATATCGTTTCTCAAGAACAGCTTTTCTAATGGTTTCTTCTGAGTTTCCTCTAAAGAGAACACCGTGTGGCAGAATAATCCCTGCCTTACCATTGCTTTCCAACGCTTTTAGAACATGTAGAAACCAAGCATAATCACCATTCTTTTCAGGTGGAATGCCATAACCATCAAACCTCTTGTATTTATCTTCAGATGGTTTAATTCCATCAGTCCAGTCTTTATCAGAAAATGGTGGGTTCATGACAATAAAATCAAATTTTCTAAGTCCACCAAAATCATCAGTATATTGTGGGTTTGCCAATGTATTCCCGCTTTTAATTTCACCTGTGCCTTTGTTATGTAGGATGAAGTTCATCTTTGCTAAACCAGCAGTATCAGGATATTTTTCTTGTCCAAATATTGTAACTATGGAATCACCATTATCATCAGTAGGTGCTTCATCTGCTGAGCGAATAAGTAAAGATCCACTACCTGCCGCAGGATCATGAAGAGTCCACTTCTTTCCTGTCTCCTGTTTAATATCGCCAATACCAATAAGTCTAGCAATAATACGTGACACCTCACTAGGTGTATAAAACTGTCCCTTACTCTTACCAGACTCTTGAGCGAATTTCATCATAAAGTATTCATATGCATCCCCAATGATGTCATCGCCACTAGCTCTGTTGCTTTTAAAGTCGATCGCAGGATTTTGGAAAATAGCAATAAGACCAGAAACTTTATCAACTAGTTCTTTACCAGAACCTAGTTCATCCGGATTATTAAAGCTTACATCAGGAAGCGCACCTACTAGCTTATTATCTTCTAGAAACTTTTGAAGAATTACATCAACTCTTTCGCCAACATCCGGCTTACCTTTTGCAGCAATTAAGTCGTCAAATGAAGCACCTTCATTTACTGTGAATTCAGCAAAACGTTGCCCTTTATATCGGTCTGATACATATTTGAAAAACAACAATACAAGTACATAATCTTTATACCTTGACGGCTCAACTCCACCTCTTAATTTATTACAAGCTTCCCACAATAGGGAATACAATTCTGATTTTTTCACGGCCATTCATTTAACCTCTCTCATCTCTTAATTGTTTTATATTTAGTATTCAGTTATATCTATTCCTGCTTTTAATAACCTTTCGTATCTCTCGTGAGAAATAAGCACTGCTACTGGCTTTCCGTTTTTCAAAACAAAAGCAGTTTTATCTTCATCTGATAAACCTGTGATCAATTTCGAGGATTGTCCTCTAAGAAAATCTGACATATTATAAAACTCCATTGGTTGCTTTTGGGCTTTATCTTCCTTATCCATACCTAAATCCACCTTTTCTTTTTATCATAACATTTTACAACTCTTATTTCAACCTTTATATGCACTTGAAAAGTAATTACGTTATAAGTGCATTTCAATCTTGTATGTCCATTCAAGCCAATAGCCATCTTGTCAACTCACCACATTTTTGCCATCAATCTTATCAACTCACCAAGCCTATATTCAAATTCGTAAATCCAGTGAATAATCCACCACTCTTGGATATCTTCCCTCAAAGCAAAAATCCGTGATTATCCTTCCGGCTTAGAACCAGACCTCAAATCACGGAAAGCCCTTATTTACTTATCTTATTACACGCTTACTTATCAACCTTTGACATCAATACTACCGTCTCAACATGCTCTGTAAACGGAAACATATCAACAGGATGTATTTCAGTTACCTCATACCCTTTTTTCTCAAGTACTTTGATATCTCTTGCTTGTGTTATTGGATTACATGATATATAAACTATTGTTTTTGCATTTAACTTGGCTAATAAGTTCAAGAAGTTTTCATCTGAGCCAGCACGAGGAGGATCAATAATCGCAACATTGATATCTTTCATTTCTTGAATATAATCTCGCATGAAATATGAAACATCCTCAGCATAGAATTTCGAATTTTTTATTTGATTAATTTTAGCGTTTGTAATTGCATCTTTGATTGCAGCTTTGTTGACTTCAACGCCAATTACTTCTTTGGCAGATTGTGCAACAATCAATGAAATTGTTCCAATACCACAATACGCATCCAGAACAACATCATTCTTATTTATATGCGCAAGTTCTATCGCTTTTGCATATAACTTCTCTGTTTGTTCAGGATTTACTTGATAGAAAGATTTGCTTGATATTTGAAACTTAATTCCACATAAAATATCTTCAATATATCCTTTTCCATAAAGTACTTTTTCTTGTTCACCCAAAACAACACTCGTTCTTCTTTTATTCACTTGTGTACATATAGTTGTTATCTCCGGATGCTTCTCGCGAAGTAATTTCATAAATTCTTTACTACCTGGTAATACGGGTTGTCCAAGAACTAGAACGAGTAAGATTTGATTTGTGTGATACCCAACTCGCAAATACGCATGGCGTAGAATACCTACTCCTCGATCTTCATTATACGGTTGAATTCTTAATTTACTCGCTATCTCACAAATAGATTTCAAGATTAGATTTGCTTTCTCTGATTGAATTTGACAATCCTCTATCGGTACAACGCGATGACTATTTTCTTCATAAATACCGCAAGTTACTTTTTTTGTTTTACTTAAAGAGAATGTTGCGAATACTTTATGACGATAATAATATGGATTTTCCATACCAATAATAGGCAAACATTTCTTATGTTTAAATAAATTTTCTACTAATTTTTGTTTTGTTTCCAATTGTTTTGAATAGTCCATACCTTGGTATTGGCATCCACCACATTGTTTTGCATAAGCACAAATTTTCATTTTTATCCTTCCATCTCAAGTATTTGTTTTTTCAATTCTTCATATTTATTTGAAGATTGAAATTGCACCTGAGCTTCTCTAAAGTCATTACCAAAACTTCCTCTACTAATCACAATAGATGGTGGAAGTTGAATACGTTTGAATATTCCTTTTTGAACTGTTCTCATAACCCATTCTAAATCATCAATAAATGCCTTGGGCTTATCTAAACCATAATATCTTATCCATTTGCCCATTTCAGATTGATTTAACGTACCATCCAAGTATGAGGTCATGATTGTTTCAATTTGATAACCTGGATATTCTACCATCTTTGAAATCAACCAATCATGATAGAACCATTTCATTGGATCTAATTGTGCATCTTTTAGTTCTGCAGATGGTGGCATATCCCACTTTACTTGATCTTCTTCAATTTGAGGTAACAAATTTAAAGGCACTACTTCTTTAGCAAATACGTTATTTAAACTATGACCTAATTCAAATAGTTGTACCTTTGTACAATCTCCAATTGGTGAAAAAGCACCAATGGAATCTCCATACATAGTGCAATAGCCTAGGGCTACTTCAACTTTATTCCCATTATTGATAACGACTCCACCTTCTAATGCAGCAAATGTAGAAAGCATATGTCCTCGAACTCTTGCCTGAATATTTTCAAGAGTAAGTCCTTGATCAGCTCCTTCATAGTGATAATCCTTCATTGTTTCAATCGTTGCATCTACAATCTTTTCTATTGAACCTTCTCTAATTTCAATACCTAATCGATTAGCCATATCTTTCGCATTGTTCTTTGTGGTATCACTGTTATATTGAGAAGCCATATTATATCCTACAACACGACTTGGACCTAATGCATGAACTAATAAACATGCATTGATTGTACTATCTAATCCACCAGATAAACCAATAATCCATTTTACTTTTCCATTAAACATTTGTTGATCAACTTGTTTAATCGCAACAGTAAGAGCTTTTAAGAGTTTATCCTCAGTTTGTTTACATTCCTCTTGATTATCTAAATCAATAATCTTACATTCTTCTTTGAATTCATCATTGCATCCACCAATACATTGAGCAGATGCATCATACACTTTACTATTACCATCTAACACGCAAATTGACTTGCCTGTATTTTGCATCCCACAAGCATTAGCGTAAACAAAAGGTACAAATTTACCATGATTTTTAAGATGAGCTCGAATTTGTTTGTCACGTGATAATTCTTTGTTAAGAGTCCATGGGCTTGCGGATAAATTGAAGATCAAATCCACATCTTGTTTTAGGTAATTTCCTGTTACATCAAATGAATAATCAGCGCTCCATAGATCCTCACAAATTTCGATACCAACTTTTATATCCTTCCCTTTTACATTGACTATAAAAGGAGCACATGTCTCTTGATTCATATCCAATGCACTTTCAAAGTAACGTTCCTCATCAAACAAACGATAATTTGGTAATAAATGTTTTATATAGTATTCTTGTTGATTCATTGATTTGATCCATTTATTATCCATACAAAAATAAGCAGCATTATAACGGACACAACGCCCATCTCTACCCTTTTTATTTTTATCGATTGCTACATTACCAAAAAGAATACCAATTCCATTTGATAATTCTTTAATACGATCATTATATGAAATTAATGTATCCAAAAAGTTCGTATCCAACCATTTATCTTGAAGACAATATCCTCCAACACACATTTCAGGAAACACAATAAAATCAGCCTCATTCTCTTTTGCATACGCAATCATGGTAGCCATCTTATTAAAGTTATTTTCACATTGTCCAACGACAACATTCATTTGTCCAATTGCTATTTTCATATTCATTTACCTCCATCTAATTATACAATAAAATCATTCATTTCTTCTTGTTTTCACGGAATATTTTAATTTTATGAAGTTAACAATGGTATAATAGTTAATATTGAGAGGCACTGTGAAAATGAAAAAAGCGACCCAACTAAAAGAATCAACACAAAATGAATCACCATTTATTATCGAACACGAGAAAAAAGAATCAATACGATTGAATAAATATATAAGTAATTCAGGATATTGTACTAGAAAAGAGGCTGACCGTTTAATTGAATTCGGAAAAGTCATGATTGATGGGATACATGCAAAATTAGGTGATCAAGTTTTTGATAATCAAATTGTCACTGTTAATGGTGAACAAATTGAAATCAAACAAAATCATGTTTATTTAATATTGAATAAACCTCGAGGAATTACATGTACTGGTGATCCTAATGTCGAAGATAACATCATTGATTTTATGGATTATCCCGAAACAATCTTTCCTGTAGGACGTTTGGATAAGGATTCATCTGGATTAATCATTCTTACTAATGATGGAGATATTGTCAATAAAATACTTCGTTCTACGAATGGTCATGAGAAAGAGTACATTGTACGCGTAGAAAAGTACATTACAGACCGTTTTATCCGAATGATGAATCAAGGTGTCCAAATATACAATCCCGTTAAAAACACCTATCAAATGACCAAGGAAGCAAAAATCACAAAGATTGATGATTGCACTTTCCGTATTGTCATTACCCAAGGCTTGAATCGTCAAATACGTAGAATGTGTAAAGCTCTTGGATATCGCGTAATTACCTTGGAACGTGTTCGCATTATGAACATTGAGCTTGGTACTCTACGAACTGGGCAATGGCGCTACCTAAGGTCAAATGAATTATCTAAATTAAATGAATTAATTAAGGATAGTACTTCTGTGTACCTAGACCCTGAAGCAATTGATGAATA
>NZ_JAVWNC010000089.1:0-6132 GCF_036637135.1 Anaerorhabdus sp.
CTAACTTTTATCATTCAAAGCGAATGAGTTGATTTGGATCATCCAATATACTGGAATCACCTTTTAAATAATCTTCGTAATAACTAGGTGCCCCTTCTTTGACGATATAATTCAATCCACATGTATAACACTTCCAAATATAAAAGTCATTGTCTTCAGTTTTAATTGTTGTGATTGCATCCTCTATCTTCTCATCCAACACCATCGCATCCTCTTCTGTTCCATAAAGATAAGAAAAAGGAATACTTGTACAAGAATCTTCTAAAGTACACTCTGCATTATTTGATGTTATTTTTAATTCTATCTTACCTGATGTTTCGTTGATTGCGTTGATAACTAACTCCATTTGTTCAGGCAATGTTTCTACTACTTTTATCTGAAATAATCCATTGATATCCACCTCTTTAAATGTAGCTTCTGGCATTACCGTTTGCACTGGAGTTGGTTCAACTGTTGGTGTAGTATTTGCTTCACCGCAACCCACTATAAGAATTAAAGTAAACAGACTTATGATTATTTTTTTCATTATATTTCTCCTTTTGTCTACATATGTAAACTCATTATAATTATTTCGTTTACATATGTCAACGATTTACGCAACAAAAAACTTGAAGTTTTCACCTCAAGTTTTCAATTTATAATTAAGCTTTGTTTGCTGAACCGAATTGATTCATCATTGCTGTTACTTTAGCTTGGATAGCTTTTGCACCTGGAGCTAATAGTTTACGAGGATCGTATCCTTTACCTTCTTGGTCTTTACCTGCAACGATGTACTCGCGAGTTGCTGCAGCAAATTCTAATTGAAGTTCTGTATTAACGTTGATTTTAGAAACTCCTAATGAAATAGCTTTAGCGATTTGATCAGCTGGAATTCCTGAACCACCATGTAATACTAATGGTTTACCATTTGTTGATTCTTGGATTTTTCCAAGTACATCAAAGTTTAATCCAGCCCAATTTGCTGGGTATTTACCATGGATATTTCCGATACCTGCTGCTAAGAAGTCTACACCTAAGTTAGCGATCGTAGCACATTCTTGAGGATCAGCGAATTCGCCCATACCTACAACACCATCTTCTTCTCCACCAATTGAACCAACTTCACATTCAACTGAAAGTCCTTTTGAATGAGCAAGTTCAATGATTTCTTTTGATTTTTCTAAGTTTTCTTCAAAGCCATAATGAGAACCATCAAACATAACTGAAGTAAATCCAGCAGCGATAGCTTCTTTAGCGCCTTCATATGAACCATGGTCTAAGTGAATTGCAACTGGAACTGTAATTCCCATGAAATCATGTACTTCTTTAACCATTGCTACAACTGTTTTGTAACCAGCCATATATTTTCCTGCACCTTCAGATACACCTAACATAACTGGAGATTTTGCTTCTTCAGCTGCTGCAAGAACTGCTTTAGTCCATTCTAGGTTGTTGATGTTGAATGCTCCAACTGCGTAATGGCCTTCATGTGCCTTTTTAATCATTTCTGTTGCTGATACTAATACCATATTAAATTTTCCTCCTATTTTTATAACACCTTAATTCTATACCATAATATCCTAAATGAAAAGTAATTTATATAGAATAATCGCTATTGATTTGCTATAATATTAAAGATTGTGAGGAGATCGACTATGAAAAAAATAGCATTTGATAATGACAAGTATATCTCGATGCAATCGAAGTACATCGAGGAAAGAATTGCCCAATTTGGTGGGAAGCTTTATCTAGAATTTGGCGGCAAGTTATTCGATGATTTCCATGCAGCTCGTGTCTTACCAGGTTTTATGCCAGACAGTAAAGTTAAAATGCTCGCTGAAATGAAAGACAAAGTTGAGCTCATTATTGTAATAAGCGCGAATGACATTGAGAAAAACAAGGTTCGTAGTGATTTAGGCATTACTTACGATCTTGACTGTCTTCGTTTAATTGACGCATTTAGAAGTATTGATTTTTATGTAGGTAGTGTTGTCATTACACACTATTCAAAACAACCTACTGCAGATCAATTTAAAAAGAAACTTGAAGGATTAGGCATCAAAGTAGCCTTACATTATCCGATTCAAGGATATCCTGCAAATGTAAGTCATATCGTATCCGATGAAGGATATGGTTTAAATGACTACATTGAAACCGAAAGAGAATTGGTTGTTGTAACTGCACCAGGACCTGGTTCTGGGAAGATGGCTGTTTGTTTATCACAGCTATATCATGATTCAAAAAGAAACATTAAATCAGGTTATGCAAAATTTGAAACATTCCCAATTTGGAATATTCCATTAAAACATCCTGTTAATTTAGCTTATGAAGCTGCAACCGCTGATTTAAATGATATTAATATGATTGACCCATTCCATTTAGAGGCATATGGCACTCAAGCAATAAATTACAATCGCGATGTTGAAGTATTCCCAGTACTTAATACACTATTTGAAAAAATACAAGGTGAATCACCTTATAAATCACCTACAGATATGGGTGTAAACATGGTTGGTAACTGTATCATTGATAATGATGCAGCATATAAAGCAAGTTACGAAGAAATTGTAAGAAGATATTACAATGCACTCGTTGATCTAAGAAAAGATCGCGGCACCGAAGAAACCGTTAATAAAATTGAATTAATTATGAACAAAGCTGGCATTAACACAACGGATGTACGTCCTGTTGTAAAAGCAGCGTTAGATAAAGCAGAAGAAACTGGTGGACCAGCAGTTGCCATTGAACTTGAAGATGGTACAATCGTTACTGGTAAAACATCACCATTACTTGGTGCTTCAAGTGCTTGTTTGTTAAACGCTTTAAAAATATCTGCAGGTATTGATGACAGTGTTCACTTGATCGCAAGAGAAGTTATTGAACCTGTACAAAAATTAAAAACTGAAATTCTTGGAAATCACAATCCTCGACTTCATGTCGATGAAATATTAATCGCTCTTTCAATTACTGCCATCAACAATCCAGTAACTAGAAAAGCATTAGAACACTTAAGAAAATTAGAAGATTGTGAAGTTCACTCTTCTGTAATTCTTGCAGAGATTGATGTACTCACATTTAGAAAACTAGGTTTCAACTTAACACAAGAACCTATCTACAATACAAAACGTTTATACCACAAATAAAAAATACCTCGAAAGTTCAAGGTAAGTAGTGAAAAATTAATTATAAAAGACGGTGCATTTCAGAATGTGCCGTCTTTTTTACTTGTTTGATACAATATTATTTTTATAGTTCACGAGCAAGACGCATAGCCTCAGGCAAATCAGACGCAACTATCGCACCCGTATTACAAAGTGCTTGTTTTGTTTGATGCCCTTGAGCAACAAGAATACAATGTGTACCGCATTCTTTTGCACACTCATAATCATGAGCACTATCACCAATCCACACAATATCACGACAATCAATTTGTGATTTTTCAATAAATTCCTTTGCAAGATCAACTTTAGAATGAGCGTAGATGTTATTTAGTCCTAAGATTTCTTCAAAATACTCATTACACTCATATTCTTGAGCTTGTTTTTTCAATATATCAATCTGTGAGGCAGATAGTAATACATTAATAATACCCTCATCTCTATTTTGTTTTAAACTATCTATCGCATAATCATGTAATGAATAATTTAAATATGTACTTTGATATCCCTTTGTATAATCTACTGACACATCTTCAAACGATTGTGCCGTTAAATCAAACCCCATTTGTTCATATACACGAATTACAGGAAAACAAAATATTTCACGATACTGTTCAACACTATCTAATGTTTTTATATTTCTTTCTTTGCATAAATCATTCAAAACATGGAAACAACACTCTGCATCATTCAACAAAGTACCATTCCAATCCCAAATCATCATCTTCATTTTTGGTCCTCCTTTGTAAATTAAAAGGCAGTATATTCTGCCTAATAATCGTCTTCAGTAAAATCGCGTTTTGTATCTTCGTCTTCATCACCATCTGCAAATTCATCTTCAAAATCTTCGTCATCAATTTCTTCAACTTCAACATGAATTTCATTGTATAAGTGACGAGATCTTAAATCCCATTTGTTATCTGCTAATGAAGCAAATCTAGTATCTAACATAAGCTCTGTATAAAATTGAGCTATCTTTCTTTGTTGCATTGTTGTGTCAAATCCAAGAGTGTCTGATACCTCACCCCATAGTTTGTTAAATTCGATACCTTTTTTCTTCTTTGTCAAAACATTATGTGCTACGTCGGTCATTGATTGGTAAGTCAAGTTTTGGTCCTCCTATACTATATCAATTAGTTCAAATTAATCACTGTTTTCATGTGTTATTAAAACACATTTTCTACAGATGTCAACTACTTTTAATCATCAATCATCAATTTTTGAATATACAACATTCTATACGTGTATGTATAGATAATATATCTTCTGAATATATTTTATATTCAATCATCCATCCTGTTGATTTTAAATCAAATTTTTCTATTTGTGTAGTAAAATGCAACACCCCATATTCGCTCATTACACTCGCAAATCCTGGTTTGTTTTTATCAAGGTAAACTTCCGTTTTTACATCGGCTGTACGTACAATACGCATTGTATTTTCATCATAAAAATATTCCTGTTTACCTAACTCATTTACATAAGATAAATAACCAAGTTTACTAAACGCTTCTCCTTCAAAGAGAACTGTTTTAATAGTTTCTATGCAATCGATTTGCTCGATTCTACAACTTACTTGTGTATGTTCCAAATTACTCACCTGCATTGATTATACTTAACCTACACCTTGTGTCAAGAAGAATTCACACACATTTCTTTTTATTTGTATTAAAGTTTTGTAAAGGATAAATGCAATCATTAATTCCCTCTATAACTCACACAAAGAACCTACATTCACTCTTATTAACTAAAACCAGTATTTATACATAGTTTCTTTATATCTCTAAAAACACCCCCGAAAACGCTTATCAAGGCACTCTGTTATTTACTAAACAACAAAAAGAAAAAGTCATTCACATGACTCTCCCTCAATGCATAGAGTTTTACTCCTCTAGTATGTCTCTCCCCAGGACTTAATAATATACTTAATTCGATTATACAACGAGACTATCATTTTTATCCATTATCTTAATCTATCCAAAGTGCTCTACCCTTTTGGATAGAACATCTTTTCTTCATTTTTATTTTCTCCATGAACAAGTGAATGCACAATATTACTTGCTTCTGATAACTCTTTTATTTCTCCATTATTCATTGAAATCCATATCGCTGAATACTCATCTTCGCGATAAGGTTGATAAGGTCTTTGTTTCACTTCATCTGTTTCAAAGTAATAACGAATATCATATTTCTTCGCAATTCTATTACGTTTCGCATCAATCATTTTTTCACTTGTGATATCTTTGTATTTAAATAAATCACGTGTTAATAGTCTTCTTGATAAATCTTGCAAGATTGAATCTTTACATGATGTCAAAAGTGAAAACCCATAGAAACATGTATTTTCATCCATCAAGAAATGATCGTGTACAGTAACCGTTTTATTTCGTATAAATGCATCAAACATTGGAACACATTTTAACGCAGAAGGATTCTCTTTCTTACAATCCCTTAATCTTTCAAATAGTTTATTCAAAATGATTTCATAACTTCTAGCCGTTGGATGAAAGTAGACTTGCCAATACATATGATATCGAGCCATAATGTAATCTTCCACAGTGTGAATACCTGTTTCTTTTACCACAATTTTACCATCCTTGACACGCATTGTACGTAACACTCTTTCCAAATCAAACTCACCATATTTAGTACCTGTAAAGTATGCATCTCTTAATAAGTAATCCATGCGATCCGCATCTAATTGCCCACTTATCATTTGTGTTAACAATCCATTTGAATGTGTATGGTTAATAATACTGGATACCTCTTTCGACAATCCTGTTTGAGCTTTCTCAATGATTTGATGAACCTCAGTATCTTCAAGAATAATTCTCTCAGTAAACTCTTCATGATTTGTATTACATATCGATTCAAACGCATGACTAAATGGACCATGACCAATATCATGAAGCAATCCAGCTAACATGACCGCAATCATATCTCGTTCAGAAACTGTTGATCCAATATCATTATTTTCTTGAATCATTCTTCTTAC
>NZ_JAVWNC010000090.1:0-5957 GCF_036637135.1 Anaerorhabdus sp.
TTCACCTTTAAGTCTTTTAATTAAAGTCGTATCTCTTCGTTTTTCTAAAGTATGACATGCTTCTAGTGCGATTTCTTCACTTCCAAGCAGCACCAGCGATTTTTTTGCACGTGTAACTGCGGTATAAACTAAACTCTTCTTAAGCATATGTCGATGTTGTGGAATTAGAGGTAAGATAACTATTGGATATTCACTCCCTTGGCTCTTATGAACTGAAATACAATAAGCGTGTGTTATTCGTTCAAATGTTTCTGGTGAATATTCTACATATATACCTTCAAAATCAACTATAAATCTTACTGTATTATTTGGATCTTCAATCGGATAAATTATTTCGATTAGTGTTCCAATATCGCCATTGTAGACATCATCATCTGGTTGGTTCTTAAGCTGAAGTATTTTATCATTTTCACGAAATGTTCGATAACCGACTTTCCATTCCCTGCGTCCTGATTCTTGTGGGTTGAAACAATTTTGTAAAGCGTTATTTAGACGATCAATACCCGCAACCCCCGAATACATACAAGCTAATACTTGGATATCTTTTAGATCGTATCCTTTATCTAATGCATTTTGTACAATCTTAACAACTAAATCTTTTACATCATATTGATTTGCACCAAAAAAAGCGACATCATTTTTAAGTTTGGATAAGTTTAACTGTCCTTCACGTATTTGCGCAGCAAGTTCAATTACATCAGAACCATCTTTTTGTCTGAAAATATGTTCTAATCGTATAACAGGGAATAAATTTGAATCAATTAAATCTTTTAATAAACATCCAGGTGATACACTCGGTAATTGATTTTCATCACCAATGATACAAATCTTTTTGACATGAACGCTAGCTTGAACAAGGTTATAGAATAACCAATTATCAACCATAGAAAACTCATCTACAATAAGTAAGTCAATGAATAAAGGTTCGTTTGCATTCTTACCAAAGGTATTTGATTCTAAATCCCATGCTAATAAACTATGAATAGTATAAGCTTGAACTTCCGTTAACTCTGCCAATCGTTTAGCGGCACGACCTGTTGGTGCACAGCACGCAATATTAGCTAAGGGATATAGTTTCTTAAAAATGGATACCATTCCACGAACTACAGTTGTCTTACCCGTACCAGGTCCTCCAGTAAGAATCATGATGTCTTGCGATATAAATGAATGAATGGCTTCCATTTGCTTTGGATCATATTCAATATTAAGTTTTTCTTGAATCTCTTGTAAGGAGTCATTTAACAAATCTTCACTATATGGATCTAACTTTTCATAAGGAAATAAACTCAAGAACCCTTGTATCCCCTTCTCTGCATCATATTGGCTTACAGGATAGATTCGATTATCTTCTTGAACAAGTCTTCTTTTCTTAATTAATAAGTTACAATACTCATTGAAATTTGCTTCAATATTGCGACACGCTTTATTAAATTCTGCTTCAAGGATATCAACGAGTACAAAACTATTCCCTGTTCTCATACAACAATCCATTGCAAGTGTCACAAGATAAGCTTCAATACGATAAGGATGATCAGGTTCGTATCCCATGGACAGTGCAATCTTATCTGCAGTCTTGAATCCAAATCCATCACATTCTTCAATGACACGATATGGATTTTCAGATATTTTGCGTATCGATTCACTGCCATATGCACGATTTAGACGAATAATGTTTCGTATTCCAAGTCCATGCATTGTAAAAAACTGCAATGCTTCTTCAAATGAATCCTGATTACTAGACAATCCGTTTATTAATGCTTCTTTCTTTTTCTCAGTCATTTTAGGAATTTGTTGTAAACAAGAAGCATCTTCTTTGATCATATCGATACAAGTAGGTCCTAGGATATCTACTATCTTCTCCGCAAATTTCTTACCTATTCCTTCGAATAATGGACTAGATAAATAGCGAACTAAAGAATCTGTATCTGTAGGTGTAACTTTTCGATAGGATTTCACACTGAATTGCATTCCATATTTTTGATGTTCAATGTAATCTCCATCCAATTCATATAATAATTCCATATCATCGATTACAGGTAAGTACCCCGTCACAATAATCGCTTTCTCATCCAATGAATGAAGCTCAAAACGAGCCACAGTAAAGTAGGACTCGTCATGTCGATAGATTGTATGTGTAAATTTACCTGTTATCTTTTCCATAGTTTACCTTAAGAGTAATAAAATTGTAACTGCAATATAGTTGTTTAAGAAATGGAGTAACCATGCACCCAAGAAACTTTTTGTTTCATGATAATTCTTCGCAATCATAAATCCCTGAACCATATAAGGGAAAGCAAAGATCAAATCCATGAAATTAAATGAGAATATTGAGAAGAACACATGCATTCCACCAAAAAGAAACGAACTAATACAAGCTCCAATCCAAAAACCCTTTCTTTCTTCAATATATTTATAAATTACGCCACGAAATACAAATTCTTCAACCAATGGTGCGAATACCACAGATACAAATATGATAAGAATTGGGGAGGTAATTAATTGTGATTCAATCGCTATTTGATTTGCGGATGATGTATCATTTATAAACATCATTAACACAATATTGATTACATAATTCAAAGCATAGGATATTAATAAATTTTTTCCTGTTATTTTTAATATAGGTAACAATCTAGTTTTCACTGCATTAAACAAATCCATTAAAAGTGGTTTGCATAAATAACAAAAGTACAAAAGAAATACAACATAAAATAGAAATTGTATTTCATATGATAAATCTTTCCCTACTATCTTATATACGAAGGATACTAGAAATCCTAATAAAATTGGATATACGACCAAATATCCAAGTAAATATTGAATTAAGATGAGTATTTTATTTTTGTTTGTTATTTCTGACATGAAGTTCTTTCCTTGATGATTTTCTTGAATAAGTCATCATCACCTTGGTAAACTTCATCAATTACACCACCACCAAGTACTAGACCATCTTTATAAAAAACAGCCTCTTGACCAGGTGTAACAGCTTTGATTCCGTTAGGATAAATACACTCCACGGTATCTTGGTCGATTATATGCAATTGTATTTGATTATCTTTTTGGCGATATCTAAATTTTGCTTGGCAATCCATAACAGTAAAGTCATGCTCAGCAAGCCAGTTCATACCTCTAACAATACAGCGTGTTGATTTTAACCAGCGATTATCCTCACCACTTGAAACATATAATTCATTGGTATCAACATTCTTGCCTACTACAAACCATGGCCCACCAGCTCCTCCAATGTTTAGTCCTTTTCTTTGACCAATTGTATAATATAAAACACCCTCATGATTTCCAAGTTCTTCATTTGTATCAATGTTGATAATTTTGCCTGATTTTGCAGGTAAGTAATTTTTCAAGAATTGTCTAAAGTTTCTTTCACCAATAAAACAAATCCCTGTAGAATCTTTTTTTGTTGCTATTGTTAGATTTAATTCCATTGCAATTCTTCTTACTTCGGGTTTATCAATATCACCTAATGGAAACAAGGTATGATGTAATGCATCCTTGTTGATTTGGCATAAAAAATAGCTTTGATCTTTATTATCATCATCAGCTTTATACATAAATGATTCAGTTTCACCATGAATAACTTTTGCATAATGACCTGTCGCAACCCAATCAAATCCTTGTTTCTTTGCGAATTCAAAGAAACTTTGAAATTTAATATATTTGTTGCATAAAATATCTGGGTTAGGTGTTCTACCCTTTTTATACTCATTAATAAAAGTCATGAATACATCGTCCCAATATTCTTTTACAAAATCAACACGAAGTAATTCTAATCCAAGTGAGTCTGCAACGCTCTTTGCATCCATCCAATCACTCTCTTGCGGACAAACATCATTATCCAATGTAGGATTACCTAAAACATCATTGTTTGCGAGAGCATCCCAATTACGCATAAAAGCACAAGTAACATCGTGTCCTTGTTTCTTTAATAAATAAGCACATACGGCAGAATCAACCCCGCCTGATAAACCAACTAGTATTTTCACATTAACACCTCATATCTAGTACATTATAATACAAAAGTAGAGCTAATTAAATAGCTCTACTTTTCTGTTTCTCGGACTTTTCCACAGCCATCATAGTTAGGACAAGCTGTGTTACAAGAGAATACTGCCAATTTTCTAAGTTCATGTGGAATGAACGCATCTATTTCTTCTTCGTCATAACCAACTTGGAATACTGATTCATTTAAGATGATTGGACGTTTCAAGATAGATGGATTCTTTTGGATAAATTTTACTAGTTCGTTTAGAGATAACAGGTCTAAATCTATCTTATCTTCTTGCATGATTTTAGAACGTTTCGAAATTATGTCTTCCGTTCCATTTTCGCTTCGTTGAAGTAAATGTTTTATTTCTACTTCATTTAGCAAGGTTGTAAATATATTTTTCTCAACGAAGGGTAGATTTCTCTCTTTTAACCAATTCTTAACTTTCCTGCATGATGCACAGCCCGGGGAAGTGTATACAACGATCATAGATTACCTCCATCTACTAATAATTATACAATAAACTTTTCTCTACGTATAGAAATATGTTGACAAAGTTCACTTTTTTTATATTATTTAGAGAAAGAGGAGATTTCTATGAATAACAATAATCCGAATATTCCAAAACGTAAGTTTGGACTTTTAACAACCATTGCGATGATTGTAGGCATCGTAATTGGTTCTGGTATTTTCTTTAAAACACCTACAATTATACAAAATACGAATGGTAATGTAGTCATGGGGATCCTTGCCTTTGTAGTAGCAGCTATGGGTATTGTGTTTGGTGGTTTGACCATCTCTCAATATTCTTCAAATGATAATAAAATTGGTGGTTTAGTTTCTTATTGTGAAACTAGTTGGGGTCAAGTATTAGGATTCCTTGCCGGTTGGTTTCAATCTATTATTTACTATCCTGCTATTATCGCAGTTATCGCGTGGGTTGGTGCTAACTACACATTTGGTTTATTTGGTTTACCTAATTTACTAACAACTGGTGATTTTAACCTTGGTGTTTGGCCATTAGCGATTGGTTATTTAGTCTTTTATTACATCGTAAATACATTCCAAACAAAGAATGCGAGTAAGTTTCAAAGCTTTGCGATGTTCGCTAAAATCTTTGCGTTACTTGTCTTATCTATTTCTGGATTAGTATTAGGTAATCCAACAAGTGTCATTGCGATTAATCCAAGTTATGTAACGACTTCTACTGGTTTTCTAACAGCAGTTATCGCTGTAGCATTCGCAACTGATGGTTGGATGATAGCTCCAAGTATTGCTCATGAAATCAAAGATCCTCAAAAAAATTTAACGAAAGCATTAGTTCTTGCACCCTTAATTATTGTATTCTTATACTTATTGTATTTCTGTGGTGTTTGTTCGTTCTTGGGACCAGATGCTTTACTTGCTGGTGTTGATCCAATATCAAGTATTTCAAATGCTATTTTAGGACCTTGGGGTATTAAAATAGTATTGCTGTTTATTGTAGTTTCAGTATTAGGTACTTTAAATGGATTGATTTTAGGTTATATTCGTACACCTTATGCTTTAGCAGTTCGTGGTGAATTACCCTTCAGTGCTTCATTGGCTAAAATAAACAAGAAATACGATACACCTATTAATGCTAGTATTGCTTGTTTTGTTGTAAATTTAGTCTTCTTAATGTTTCATTTCTTATCTTTAGATGGAGCTGCAGTATATGGATTGACTCTATTTGAAGGTTTAGCTATTGATGATTTACCAATTGTAATGAATTATTTATTCTTGTGTTGTATGTATTTTGGTGTCTTACTTCGCCCTGATAAAGTAAAAACCACATCATTCTTAGGTCGTTATGTTTACCCTACTCTAGCTATCATTGGTTCAATGATTATCCTTTACGGAGGTATTACTCGACCTAAATTTAATGTCTATATGTTAATTACATTAGTAATTATTGCAGTAGGTCTCTTGATTC
>NZ_JAVWNC010000091.1:0-5788 GCF_036637135.1 Anaerorhabdus sp.
CATAATAATATACTCTCGCATTTTTACTTGGAATTTTACTGTAAAATTTCTTTTGAATTCGATCAATTACTACAAAGATATCCTCTGTGTTGGTAACTTCAGCCAAAAGACCAAAATTATTTGCAGTAAAACTTGTATAGATATCTGTACGTCTTAATGAATCTAAGATTATGTTTTCAAATGTTTCATGTAAGTGAGACTGTTTTCCTTTGATATCCTTAATTTCGAACACAATGATATGATAAAGTGCTTTATCTCGTCGTGCTTTTCTAACATATACTTGGTACAATTTTTTAAATGTCAATTGGGAACAAAATAATGGTCCCGATGACATTAAGTCTTCTTCAAACTCTTTTGGAATTTCTTCAATGTGCACAGTTTTAGCATTGTCATGTTGATCACCAAGAAATAACCCACGAATATTATCTCCTAAAGGTATACCTAATTCTTGATTAAATTTTCTCGACATTTTTTCAAAAAAAGTCAATGCCTTATTGTATTCTCTTGTTTCAATTAACGCTTTACAATAGAATAAAATAATTGTTTCAGAAAACTGATCTTTTTCTAATGCGTTACGGCAAACATGAATGAGTCCTTCGTAATTAGGTTTACTTTTCAAAAATTCATCTGAACAAACAGTCACAATCATTTTGTTATATAATTCACTAAAATATTCTCTTATAGATAAAATCCATTCATCGCTATATTCCGCAAGAAACTCACCAGAATTTACATCAATCAGATTGAGCATAGCTAAATCCTTTGATTCCGTTATTTTCTTATATTGATTCTCAAAAGAATCTAAATCCACTTTAACCTCTAAAGCAGGATTAAGCATATATCCCATTTTAGAAGTGATAATCCAATCACACTCACAAATTTTTGCTAATTCATTTCTTAATCTAAAAATTGCATATTTAATTGCACTACTTGGATTTTCACTTTCTGGCCAGAAGGAAGTAATTAACATATCTTTTGAAACAATTCGACTTCTATGATATACAAAATATGCGAGTAAACTTGATAATTGTCTGCCCAATGTATCTGCAGCATCGATGGTATTACCCGATAGCTCAATATAAAATTTACCTATCGTCTTAAATTCTATCGTATTCATACTTTACCTATCTTTTTTTCCATTATTTCTTGATTAACTGCATATGTTACTGCAGTTTCCTTGGAAATTTTGCCTTCCTTAAATAGTTCGAATATGGAATCATCCATGGACATCATGCCATCTTGTTTTCCAGTTGAAATATAATTATCTATTTGGTAGGTCTTACCATCCCTAATTTGCGTACGTATCGCATTGCTAGATAGTAAGATTTCAAAAGCGGGTATTAATTCATTATTCACTGTTGGAAGTAATTGTTGAGATACAATTGCTTGTAGAACAGTTGATAACTGAATTTGGATTTGTCGTTGTTGTTCTGGTGGAAATACATCGATAATGCGGTTAATTGTCTCCGCAGCACCAAGTGTATGTAAAGTCGATAAAACAAGATGCCCTGTTTCAGCCGCAGACAACGCAATTTTAATTGTTTCATAATCTCGCATCTCCCCAACCAAAATAACATCAGGAGCTTGTCTTAAAGTGGCTCTTAGTGCTTGCGCATAATTGTTTGCATCATTCCCAATTTCACGTTGAGATACAATTGATTGTTTATGTTTGTGTAAATATTCAATGGGGTCTTCTATCGTTACAATATGGGCATTTCTTGTTTTATTAATTTCATCAATGATACACGCGAGTGTTGTTGATTTTCCACAACCAGCACTCCCCGTTACAAGTACTAACCCTTTAAGAAGCTTAGAGAATTGTGTAACTGTATTGGGAATCGATAATTCAACAGGATTTGGTAAATCAGGTTTCACTACTCTTAATACCGCTGACAGTGATCCACGTTGATAATATACACTAGCTCTAAATCTACCTAACCCAGATATAGAGAATGAGAAGTCATCATCTCCCATTTCATTAACTCGGTCAAGTGAACGATTTTTGTTTAGTGTATAAATTTCATTAATAATTTCTCTTGCAACATCTGGATGAATCATTGTTTTATCCATCTGTGTAACATTACCATTTATTTTAAATGATATTGGACTTCCTGCTATAATAAAAATATCTGACACATTTTTTTCTATTGCTAATTGAAGAATTTCATGAATTGTCATAGATAATTCCTCCCCCTCTATTAAACATCAAAACCTTTTTGCGAATACTCATCCTCACTCTTTGTAACTACTACCCATGATAGTATTGTACTTTGTTTTGTTTCTTCGTTTATACTCAATTGAACATTCAACTGTGCGTTATTATTTATAATTATAGTATACTCAATAGCATTATCCAATATGTTTATGTTTTTTATTGAGTTATTCATTGCGATTTTAGCGTTTTCTATAGTCTCTGAGTTAGCCAAGATGCGATCAATTTCATACCGAATTTCCATCGCTTGAGTATCTGCATCATAGTTATTTTTTAATACAAATATCGATTGATTTACTCTATCTAAACTTGCTTCAGCTTGCTTGTAACTTAACGTAGAAAAAGAAACAAAAACCAAAATTACAAAGACAATTAAGATAGATGAATAGCCAACAGACAATCCATAATTCTTCGATTCTTTCATCTTAATAACCTCCTGACATAACTTCAAACTCAACCAATGTTTCACCCGCTTGAGAAATCACGATATGATGCTTTTCATAGTTTAGCTCTAGTGGTGTTGTCATAACATCAATCAGGTAGTCATCTTTTTTTTGTTGATAATGATTGTTCTCAATTAACTCAAATCCAGACAGTTCAACATTGTTAGTACGCATTTCTTCCGCAACACTTTCACCAATTAACATAGCTTTATTTTTTTTCACTGCTTCTTGCGACAATTGATTACTCTTCACAAAAAAATTAACACACACAATACTCGAAAGCGCAAAGAAAAGAATCCCCCATAAGATTTCAATTAAGAAGATATAAAATTTTGGCTTTCTTTCTACTTTCATAATTACCTCATTGCTACTTTCATCTCATATTCATCTTGATCTACTTTGATGCTATAGTTTAAAACTTGTCCATCTAAATCAAAATTAAGAGTACTTACCCTTGATATAATCTCACCACTTGATAATTTAAATGTGGTATTTGGTAATGCGATCATTTCTCTTAATTGTCCATCATAAGCATAGATATACTTAACATAATCATCAAATTCAATAACTAAACAATCAGTTTCCTCAATTGTTTCAATACTCACTTGATCTTTATTAGATTGTCTTAGTGATGTAGCTATAAAAGAAATTGGTAATCGTTCATCTTCCGCTTGATTTGTATTCGCAATTACTGTTTGGTAACATTTTCCACCAAGTAGAAGCAAGTAAAAACAACTTACAACTACACATGTAAGTAAAGTTAATGACCACAAAATTTCTACCACTTTTGATTTCTTCATATATTTACCTTTGATATACTTTTATTTCTGGTTTAATATTAGCTCCAACTACCTCATAAAATACATGGTATTTTTCTTTATCGACATGAACGCCATAATTTTCAACTAAGTAATCAAGAGAAGCTGGGTACATACCTTCGCTACTATAACATGATACTGCTGCGCGTTGTATCACTTCTTCAAGTCGAATTGCTCCCTCAGAATTTAGTTTCCTTTGTAAAGTAGACAATGACACATAAGCCCATCCTACAAATACTACAACTAAAATTAAATAGACAACTCGATTTATCTCTTTTTTCTTTTTAATCATAATTACCCTAAACTACTCATAATGCTCATTAGTGGCAACATAACTGATAATAATATAATACCTACAATGAGAACGCAGCTCATCATCATTGTTGGCTCAATTGCATTTAAGAATTTATTAATTGAATTCACTGATTCAGTTTCATACTCACTCGCAATTTTTGACATGGTTTCATCCAATTTTCCAGACTTCAATCCAAGTCGTAACATCTTTGTATAAACTGGCTTTAAAATACTTGAATCTGCAAATACAACTATCGGATCTTGTCCTTCCTCAATTTTTTCGCTACATATATTAATTTTGGTTAACATCATTGGATGATTAATCAAATGATGCAATGAATTAAACGAATCTTTTAAATTCATACCACTATTTACCAATAAGCTTAAGGCATATGCTACTTTACTTGTTTCGATATTGATCATCAATTTCCTAGTTAAGGGAAAAACAGATAGAAATTGAATTAGTGCATTTTCTTTGAATTTCACTTTAAAATACAAATAGAAACATACAATTATCAAAGTGAGCGCAACCAATATACCAAATCCATATCTTGCGACGAATTGCCCTACTTCCATAAAGACAATTGAAGTCGCTGATAAATCAACACCCATACTATTTAATACTTCTCTAAAGATAGGTAGTATTTTTATAACTAGAATTCCCATTAATAGAATCATCATCACGAATAGTATTAATGGATAAAATAGTGCATCCTTTACTTTATTTTGTATTGAATCTAGCCGATCATAATAAATTGCGCATTGTTTCATTACCCGATCTAAATACCCTGTCTTTTCTCCGACTTGGATCATTTCCAAAAAATATGAATCAAAAACATGAGTTGATTCTGCAGCTACATAAAAACTCTCACCTAACGATATCTCTTCTTTTATTTTCGCAACAGCACCTTTAAAATCTCGATTATCAATTTCATCTTCAATTACTTCAAGTCCTTCTTGAAGAGTTAGTCCCGAATTTAAAATCATAGCGAGTTGTTCACAAAATAATGATGTTTCGTGGTTTGTAATCATATGCTTACCCCCTTAATAAGTATACTTAGGTTCATATGAACCTTTGTAATTTTCACCTGATGACGCAAATGTTGGATCCATTAATTGCCACTCATCGGATTTGAAATAAATATTTGGATCAATCCATCCAATATCTTTAATAAATACTTCTACCCATGCATGATATCCTTCTTCAACATATCCAGTAATTAATCGTGTTGGAATTTGTTGAACACGGGCCATCGTTGCCATGAGTGCTGCGTAATCAAAACAGATCCCTGATTGTAGTGATAAGACCTCATCAACAACAGGGACAACAAACTTATTTTGAACTTCTTCTACTTTATCCCAATCATATTCAATGTTATTCACAATCCAATTATAGATTCGATAAACACGCTCAATCTCTGAAGTAGCTCCCTCACATATTTGAAATGATTTATCAATTGTTTCTGACTCTAAATTATAATCAATGATCTGATTTGGATATAAGTAAGGATAATTTGGATCATCTAGTACAACATCCATTTCTTGAGCCAATACCAAAGCATATGTATTATCTGTTACATTTTCTCTAATTTGAATTTCATACTCCCCATCACCCATATTTAATGGATAAGAAATAAATTCATTATCTTTTGATAAATCATAATTATACGTTTCATCATCTTTAATGACTTGAACTTTTAATCGCTTATGGTCATCTGTAATTGTCTTAACCATAATGTATCCCAAATTTGTATTTGAATAGTCAAGTTCAACCATGTAATTATTTACGACAAAAATTCCAGTAGCTTCTGGCACCTTAACATTTTCTATTGTAGGAATTATGTCACTTCCTGTTTTTTCAATAATCGGATATTTTGATTCATCAAAACTTGAACTACTTTGTGAACATCCCACAAGTAATAAAAGTAAGCAAATCAGATATTTCGTCAATCTCATAGCATCACCTATATTAATCATTATAATCAATTTGAACTCATATTACTATTAATAATAAAAGACGC
>NZ_JAVWNC010000092.1:0-5424 GCF_036637135.1 Anaerorhabdus sp.
TGGTCAAATGATGAAATGATGCAATACATCAAGGATAATCATATTGCTTGTCCTGATTGTGGTGCACATGACTTTACTGATATTCGTCAATTTAATTTGATGTTTAAAACATTCCAAGGAACTCTTGAGGATTCGAAGAACACGATTTTCCTTCGTCCTGAAACTGCTCAAGGTATGTTTGTGAACTTTAGAAATGTACAACGCTCAATGCGTAAGAAATTACCATTTGGAATTGGACAAGTAGGTAAATCATTTAGAAATGAAATTACTCCAGGTAACTTTATTTTCCGTGTTCGTGAGTTTGAACAAATGGAAATGGAATTCTTTTGCCAACCAGGTACTGATTTGGAATGGTATGAATACTGGAAGAAATTCTGTATGGATTGGATTTTATCTTTAAATGGTGGAAGTGATGCGAATTTACGTTTCCGTGAACATGCAAAAGAAGAATTAAGTTTCTATTCTGTAGGTACATGTGATATTGAATATGAATATCCATTTGGTTGGGGTGAATTATGGGGTATTGCAGATCGTACAAACTATGATTTGACAAGACACATGGAACACTCAAAAACTTCAATGGAATATCTAGATCCAACAACAAATGAAAAATATATTCCTTATTGCGTAGAACCTGCGGTAGGAGTTGAGCGTCTATTCTTAATGTTCTTTTGTGAAGCTTACGATGAAGAGGATCTTGGTGAAAATGACTCACGTATTGTTATGCATTTCTCGCCAGCGCTAGCACCAATTAAAGCATGTATCTTACCATTATCGAAACAGTTAAGTGAAAAGGCACGTGAGTTATATGCAGATCTTGCAAGTGACTTTACATGTGATTTTGATGAAGCAGGAAGTATTGGTAAACGTTATCGTAGACAAGATGCAATTGGTACTCCATTCTGTATCACAGTTGACTTTGAAACTGAAAATGATGGTTGTGTAACAATTCGTCATCGTGATTCGATGGAACAAGAAAGAATATTGTTAAGTGAAGTAAAAGAATATATTTCAAAAGCAATTAAATTCTAGAGGAGGGATTGCTTATGCGCTTGAATGATGAAGATATTTTAAAAGTTCGTAGTAGCGCAGATATAGCGGATATTATTGGCCGATTTATCCCATTAGTAAAAAAGGGAAAATCATTCACAGCTGTATGTCCGTTTCATGATGATCATGATCCATCCTTGTCTATCTCTCAAGATAAACAAATTTATAAATGTTTTGTGTGTGGTGCTGGAGGAAATGTATTCACATTTGTGCAAGATTATGAGCACATTACCTTTCCTGAAGCAGTTATAAAGGTAGCAGACTTAATAGGTCAGCCCTTACAAGTAAGCGTAAACGATTTCGTTAAGCAAGTTGATCCGCATAAAGAAGCCGGGTTTAAAGTCATGAATGAAGCAATTCAATATATGATGTATACACTCAATTCTGCATCAGGTTCAACGGCTAAGGAATATTTACATAAAAGAGGTTTAGATGAAAAGATGATTCAATTGTTCCAAATTGGATACAATGATGAATCAGACAATTTAACTAAATTTCTAAAAGCAAAAGGATACAAAGATAGTGATTGTATCGCTACCAATGTTACAAAGATTACTGAATCAGGTATTCACGATGTTTTTACATCACGTATCACATTTCCGATACATGATGTGGATGGGAATCCAATCGGCTTTAGTGCTAGAACAATGGATCCCAACAATCCAAGTAAATACATTAATACTACGGAGACAGAATTTTATGTAAAAGGAAATACAGTTTATAACTATCATCGTGCTAAAAACGATGCAAGAAAAATGGGCTATATTTTAGTGGTAGAAGGGGTTACTGATGTAATCGCATTTGCACGAGCAGGTATTACCAATGTTTGTGCAACACTAGGAACTGCATGTACAACAAATCAATTGAAACAATTGAAACAATGTAGTTCAACGATTAGATTTTGTTACGATGGAGACCGTGCTGGTCAAGCTGCAACTTATCGTGCTAGTAAAATGGCAATTGAGTTAGGTTGTAAAGTTGAAATCGTTTCAAATAAAACGGGACATGATCCTGATGAGATTATCAAAGAGTTTGGGCTAGAAAAATTACAAGCAATGGTGAAAAAACCAATTACTTGGATTGAATTTGTCTTTGACTACTTAAGTACGAAATATGACTTGGATAATTACTCGAGCAAAAAAGAATTTGCACAGGAAGTGATGAGTGAGATTAAACTATTAAGCGATGATTTTGACAGACAGAACTTTACTCATCAATTGTCAACAATGACTGGATTTAATTTTCAATCTATGTTGAATGAGACACAAGTTTCTAAACAAAAAGAAATCGTTCAAACAAAGAGGGTTCAACCGATTGCTCAAACCATAGACGGTAGAAATAAAGCAGAAGATATTCTCGTGTTACAAATGCTATTAAGCATTGATGCAGCAGAAATCTATAAAGAAAAGTTAGGATTTCTTACCGGAGAAAAGCAACAAAAAGTTGCGATGATGATATTGGATGAGTATCGGAAAACTGATTTGATTGTTCTTGCCGACTTTATGGATTCACTGAGAAGTGATGAGTTGAAAAAGTATTTAATTGATTTAACTACTTTAGAAGCTATTCCACAAAGTTATGAAAAAGAAATTGTAATTGGAGCGATAGACCGAATTAAAAAATGGTTGTTGGAAGAGAAGGTTCAAAACCTTAAAACGCAAATCAAAACCATTGTTAATGAGGAAAGCAAGATTGCATTGATGCAAGAATATAGTAATAGTTTAGTGGAACTTAGGAGGTATATCGATGAAGAAAGTCGTAAAAAGCAAAACAGTAGCACCTAAGGCAGTAAAGAAGGTTGTTACAAAGAAAGTGGCTACAAAGAAAGTGGAACCTAAGAAAGTTGTTGCGAAAAAAGTGACAGCTAAGAAAACTGTGGCTAAAGCTCCAGCAAAAAAAGTCGTGGCTAAAAAGGCTCCAACAAAAACTGTTGCAAAGAAAGTGGTAGCTAAAAAAGTTGCTGCAAAAGCTCCAGTAAAAAAAGTTGTGGCTAAAGTACCTGCAAAAAAGGTTGTATCCAAAAAAGTAGAAACTAAGAAGGTTGTTGCTAAAAAGACTCCAGTTAAAGCACCTATAAAGAAAAGTGTGGCTAAAGCTGCGCCTATTAAGGTTGCTTCAAAGAAAACACCAACTAAGAAAGAAGTAAAAAAAGTTATTCAAAAACCAACAAAGAAAGTAGAAACTGTTAAGGCTAAACCTGTTACAAAAAAGGTTGAACCGAAGAAAGTTATCGAAAAGAATATTGTTAAGAAAACGAGTGAAGTTGTAGTTAAAAAGGCTATTACTAAAAAAGTCGAACCCATCAAGACAACAGTAGTTAAAAAGAAAGTTGTTCATGAAGATAAACCGGAAACGACTCAATCAATTAAAAAGAATGTAGAGTTAAAACCTGTACCTGAAGTAAAGGAAAAGGTTGTAGGAAAAGTGAAGAAAGATTCGCAAGAAAAGGAAGAAAAGAATAAATTGGAAACTGTAATTGAGAATATGAAAGCCCAAGGGGATACACCAAAAGCAACAAAGAAACAAACTAAGATTGAAATTTATAAGGGTAAAGGAAAAACAAAACAATTAAAGACTTTGGATGAATTGAAAGAAGATTACAAAGAAATCTTTAAGAAAGATAAAGCAATTTTTCAAAATGATATTTTAAGTTCGTTGGATCATTTAGATTTAGATGATACTTCAATGGAAGATTTATATGAATGGTTTGCAGCAGAAGAAATTATTATTTCGGAAGATGAAGATATTGCGGAAGAATTAGATAGTGGTGATGACATTGATTTTCTTGCAGATGATGCTGAGGAAATTGAAGATGAAGTAGAAACTATCGTAAAACCAATGTTAGAAATTAACTATGCTGAATCTGCAAATATCAGAATTAATGATCCAGTAAAAATGTATTTAAAAGAAATTGGTCGTGTACCACTTCTTAAAGCGGATGATGAACCTGAAATCGCAAAACGTATTGAAGAGGGGGATGAAGAAGCTAAACGTATTCTTATCTCAGCTAACTTACGTCTTGTTGTATCAATTGCGAAGAAGTATGTAGGGCGTGGTATGTTATTCTTGGATTTAATTCAAGAAGGTAATATGGGTTTGGTTAAAGCGGTTGAAAAGTTTGACTATACAAAAGGGTTTAAGTTTAGTACTTATGCTACTTGGTGGATTAGACAGGCGATTACCCGTGCTATAGCTGACCAAGCTAGAACAATTCGTATTCCTGTACATATGGTTGAAACAATTAATAAATTAACACGTATTCAACGTCAACTTGTACAAGATTTAGGAAGAGAACCAACAGCAGAAGAAATTTCTGCAAAGATGGATGGTATCTCACCAGAAAAAGTTAGAGAAATACAAAAGATTGCACTTGAACCAGTATCACTTGAAACTCCAATTGGGGAAGAAGATGATTCTCACTTAGGTGATTTCATTGAAGATAAAGATGCAATGAGTCCTGACCAATATGCAAATAACCAATTACTAAAAGATGAAATTAATATGGTTCTACAAGGATTAACGGAGAGAGAAGAAAAAGTATTACGTTTACGTTTTGGATTATATGACGGACGTACTAGAACTCTTGAAGAAGTAGGTAAAGAATTTAATGTAACTCGTGAAAGAATTCGTCAAATTGAAGCAAAGGCTTTACGTAAACTTAAACATCCAACACGGTCAAAACGTTTACGTGATTTTGTCGACAAAGGTTAAACTTTGAATAAAAGATTAGAGACAATAAAAAGTCTTGTAGAACAAGGTAGTGTTGTAGCGGATATTGGAACGGATCATGCGTTTATACCCATTGCATGTATCAAAGAAGGTATATCACCTAAATGCTATGCATGTGATGTCATTGATGGACCTTGTAAGATTGCGAAAGCAAATATTGAAGAAGAAGGTTTATCGAGTCAAATAGAAGTAATTAAATCGAATGGATTTGAAAATGTACCATTGGAGATTGATTGTGCTATTATTGCAGGTATGGGATTTGGAACCTGTAGAGAAATTCTTGAAGATGGAATGGAACACTTATATAAGTGTAAACAAATTATTGTTCAAGTAAATAAAGATATTATAGATTTAAGACGATGGATATCGGAACATCATTTTACAATTATGGATGAACGATTAGTTTATGATGATCGTTTCTATCAAGTTGTGGTATTTAATACAAATTATCATTCTAATTATAGTGATCTTCATATTACATTTGGACCTTTCCTTATGAAAGAAAGAAGTGAACTTTTTGTAGAGTATTTAAAAGAAAGTTTAAATACCTATATGATGATTGAAAGTGTCTTACCTAAGACAGATGTAAGGTATCCAGAATTATCGCAAAAAATCCAAATATTTTCAGCTTTATTAAACAATGAA
>NZ_JAVWNC010000093.1:0-5365 GCF_036637135.1 Anaerorhabdus sp.
TTATAGTGAAAGTAGTAATTTAATTACTGGAGGAGAAATATGAAAAAAATACTTGTATCTTTACTTGCGTTTACGTTGCTTGCAGGATGCTCAACAAAACCAAAGGAAGAAATTCCTACCCCAACAACTGAATCACAAAATAATACGGCTATGAATGTACTGGTATGTGGTGTAGATGCTGAAGATCACGCAATTACAACTACCTATAAATTAGATAAGGGTGCTATTACTACTGTGGAAATATCATATAGTTATCCATTGCAAGAGGATAGTGATAAGGATGAAATTATTAAAAAGTTAAATAATGAATTATTTGAAAATCAAGATGGAGTAACATTCGATATTTTTGAAAATGAAACAGATATTGTTGGACAATTAACTGTTGATTTAACTCAAGCAAGTGATGAGATAATAACTTATCTTGGGCTTACAGATGACATGAAAACAGACGGACAATATGATGTAGAAAAAGTAAAAGCATTTATGATTGATAATGAAGCTGCTTGCCAAATTTTGTAAATCTTTCGTAAGTCTTAAGTTTTGTACTAAACCAATTGGTATATAATTCTTATTGCGTCAAGCAAGAGGAGAAAAAAATGAAAAAAATATTATTTAGTTTATTAGCACTAGCGCTTATTACAGGTTGCTCAAGCAAACCTGCAGAATCTAAACCTACTGAAACACCAACAGTATCAGAACAACCAACAGCAACACCTGATGGTGCACAACAACCATCTACTGGAGATGTATTGAGTGCATGTGAAGTTAAATCAGACTTAGATACTGTTATCACTACGCTAAATGGTACAGATGGTAATGTAACTGAAATAAGACAAGAAGTACATTATGGAATTAGTGCCGATCGTACTGCAGAATCATTAAAGAAATCTGCGGAAGCTGATGTAGAATTCTTTAAAGGTATGGAAGGTGTAACGTACGAAATTTCCGAAAATGAAAAAGAAGTTATTCAAATCGTTACTTATCAATTAGATAAGATGGATGCGGATACATTATCACTAGCTGGAATGGATGCACTTGCAAACAAAGATGGCAAATTCGTGAAAGATGAAGTAGTGAAAGTATTTGAAGATATGGGAGCTACTTGTAAATAAAGAACGAACCATAAAAGATTGACACGCTAAGCCAAATTCGATATGATTATTACGCTATGAAACGGAGTAGTAATTAGATATCAAATAATAGAGAGTCAAGGGTTGGTGTAACTTGATATTTGTGACTATTGAACTCACCGTAGAGCTGAATCTGAATAAAAGGATTCCGTAGAATCTGCGTTAAAGAAAAATTAAGGGCATGACAAAGTCATGAACTAAGGTGGTACCGCGTAATTAAACGTCCTTAGATTTAAGGGCGTTTTTATATTATTTAAGGAGGAAGTTATGGAATTTAATCATGTAGAATCAGAAAAAAAGTGGCAAGAATATTGGGATAAAAACAAAGTATTTGAAACAAATGTTTGGGATTTTAGTAAGCCTAAGTTTTATGCGTTGGATATGTTTCCTTATCCATCAGGACATGGGCTACATGTAGGACATCCAGAGGGATATACTGCAAGTGATATCATATGTCGTATGAAGAGGATGCAAGGGTATAATGTTTTACATCCAATGGGATTTGATTCATTTGGATTACCTGCAGAACAATATGCAATTCAAACTGGAAATCATCCAGAAGGATTTACATTAGACAACATTAAAACATTTACAACACAACTGAAGATGTTGGGGTTCTCTTTTGATTGGGACAAAGAGGTTTCTACATCAGATCCTAAATTTTATAAATGGACACAATGGATTTTTAAACAGTTGTATGAAGATGGATTAGCGAAATATGTAGATTTCCCTGTTAACTGGTGTGAAGAGTTGGGTACAGTGTTAGCGAATGATGAAATCATTGATGGTAAATCAGAACGTGGTGGTTATCCAGTAGTTCGTAAAATGATGAAGCAATGGGTTATTGATATTGTGAAATATGCAGATCGATTATTAGAAGGTTTAAATGATGTTGATTGGCCAGAATCGACTAAAGAAATTCAACGCAATTGGATTGGTAAATCACGTGGTGCTCATGTGAATTTTAAAATTGATGGTCATGATGAAGCATTTACTGTATTTACAACTCGTTGTGATACATTATTTGGAGCTACTTATTGTGTGTTAGCTCCAGAACATGCATTGGTTGATTTAATAACAACTCCTGAACAAAGACAAGCAGTCGAAACATATAAACAAGAATGTGCTTCCAAATCGGATATGGAACGTACAGAACTTAATAAAGATAAAACAGGTGTATTTACAGGTGCATATGCAATCAATCCAGTAAATCAAAAGAAAGTTCCAATTTGGATAAGTGATTATGTTCTTGCATCATATGGTACTGGTGCAATAATGGCAGTACCTGCACATGATGAAAGAGATTATGAATTGGCGAAGAAATTTGGCATTGAAATCATTCAGGTTTTGGATGGTGAATCAGTAGAAGAAAAAGCTATGGTAGATGATGGTGTACACATCAACTCTGATTTCTTAGATGGATTAAATAAAGATGATGCAATTAATGTTATGATTGCATGGCTTGAAACAAATAAGGTTGGAGAAGCTAAAATTAATTATCGTTTACGTGAGTGGATTTTCGCGCGTCAACGTTATTGGGGTGAACCAATTCCTGTTGTCCATTATGATGATGGTAGTATGGGAGCTTTAGCGGATGATGAACTACCACTTGTTTTGCCAGAACTTACAGACTACAAAGGACAATCCGGTAAATCACCACTAGACCGTGCAACAGATTGGGTTACTGGTGAAAAGAATGGTAAACACTATCGTAGAGAAACAAGCACCATGCCAGGGTCTGCTGGTAGTAGTTGGTATTTCTTACGCTATATTGATCCACACAATGATTCAGAACTTGCGAATAAAGAATTACTTCAACATTGGATGCCAATTGATTTATATATTGGTGGTCCAGAACATGCGGTAGGTCATTTATTATATTCACGCATGTGGAACAATTACTTATATGATAAGGGAATCGTGCCATGTAAAGAACCATTTAAGAAATTATTCCACCAAGGTATGATACTTGGTGAAAATGGTGAAAAGATGAGTAAATCTCGTGGTAATGTAATTAATCCGGATGATATTGTAAAAGCATTTGGAGCCGATACATTGCGTCTATATGAAATGTTTATGGGACCACTTGAAGCAAGTAAACCATGGAATGATAAAAATGTAGAAGCATCTAAAAAATGGTTAGACCGTGTTTGGCGTCTGTTCATTGACTCGAATAAGTTATCTGACATAAATGATGGAGCATTGGATTATAGTTATAATGCTACGGTTAAGAAAGTAACAAATGATATTGAGACATTGAATATGAATACAGCGATATCCCAAATGATGATATTCATCAATGATTGTTTTAAACAAGAAACAGTATATCGTGAGTATGCATTAAATTTTATTAAAATGTTATCTTGCTTTGCACCTCATATTTGTGAGGAAATGTATCAGATCTTAACAGGTAAAGATACGATTACGTATGAACCTTGGCCAACTGTAGATGAGACTAAACTTGTATTAAATGAAGTCGAAATGGCGGTACAAATTAATGGTAAGATGCGTGGTAAATTTACTGTAGCAAAAGATGAAGATAGTAAAGTGGTTGAAGAAATGGCACTTAACTTAGATTCTGTAAAAACGCATACAGATGGAAAAACAATTAAAAAGATTATTGTTATCCCAAATAAGATTGTTAATATTGTTGCAATATAAGCCAAAGATGTTAGTTCGCTAACATCTTTTTAATTTGTTGGTGATTATTTGTTAAATTGTTAGAAAGTCTTTGGATCATTTTGAACTTTGACTAGTTGAATTAGTTAATTTTTGGTATAATTTTGTAGCGAGGTGACAACATGACGTTTACAGTTGCAATTGATCAATTTGAAGGTCCATTAGATTTAATGCTCCATCTTATCAAGGAACAAGAACTAGACCTTTTTGATTTAGATATTAGTATTCTTACTGACCAATATTTAAATTACTTAAACCGCATGGAAGAAATGCAATTAGAAGTGGCGAGTGAATATTTATTAGAATTAGCTACTTTAATTGAATATAAAAGTAAAAAGATTCTGCCTAAGGATCAATCATTACTAGAAGATGAATTTGAAGAGGATCCTAAAGATCGATTAGTCAAACGATTACTTGAGTATCAACAATTCAAAGAAGTAAGTGAACAATTAAGTGATTTATATCATCAAAGAGCAATGCAGTTAACTAAACCGATTTCAATTGAAGTTGATGAATGGACTAAACCAAAAACAGAAGATGCACCAATTGATGGTTCGCCATATGATTTGGTGAAAGCAATGAATAAATGTTTAAGAAGACTTCAACTAACAAAGCCAATTGAAACCAAGTTTACTGCTAAAGAAATATCAATGGAAGATCGTTCATTACAAATAAGAGCGCGATTAAAGGATTTACCAGATACATTCTCATTTGAAACATTAATTGATGATTGTAAAGATATGCAAATGGTAATCGTAACATTCTTGTCAATTCTTGATTTAGCAAGACAACATACATTGGTATTCACTATTGATGAAAATGAAACAATATGGTTTAAGAGGGGGTAATATGTATGAATGAAAACCTTGAAAATAATACAAACGAAGAAGTAATTGAAGAAGTCGTTGTTCATGATGAGTTAACAAATGAGCAAGAAATTAAAATTGATGAAGCGATACAAGAAACGAATAAAGTAGAAGAAGGTAATCGTGCAGGAACAATTCTAGAAGGTTTACTCTTTATCGTTGGAGATGAAGGTATTACATTAGCTCAAGCTAGTGAAGTTTTAGGTGTTAGTCAAGAACGAGCTGAGAGTGAGTTTAACCAGTTACAAGCCTTATATGCAGATGATTCACGTGGATTTGAAATTGCGAATTATGGTGGAACTTACAAATTCTTATCAAAAGCTATTGTGCATCCATATGCAGAAAAACTATTCCAAACTACAAAGACTGCAGGAATATCACATGCTGCTCTTGAAACTCTTGCGATTATTGCGTATAAACAACCAATCACTCGTGTAGAAATTGAAGAAATTAGAGGTGTTGGATGTGATATGATGCTTCGTAAATTAGAAGCTCGTAACCTTGTTCGTGAAAATGGTCGAAGTGATGCACCGGGTAGACCAATTCTTTATGAAGTAACAGATGAATTTATGGATAGTTTTAAACTCTATAGTTTGGATGAATTACCTAAACTACCTGAATTTAGTACAGATGAAAATAACGAAAATCTATTTGATTAAAGTGGGGAAACCCACTTTTCTTATGAAAATA
>NZ_JAVWNC010000094.1:0-5230 GCF_036637135.1 Anaerorhabdus sp.
TAAGATAGTATTGAAATAATTTTATATAGAATAGAATTGTTATATGTAATTCCAATAAAAATAGATATAAAACAAATTCCATTAGTAATGAAGAAACACATAAGGTATGTATCTGAATGATATCCACCACAAAATGTTCTAATCAAAATCAAAAATATCATAAATTCTACTACTTGTTTAGTCGTATGTGTAGCAAATGAGATAATTAACATAGATAGAACTAAAATAAATTGACTTAAAAATAATTCAACACCATACCTTAATCTATTTAATGGATAAAGATTATCTAATGACTCATTTAGATATATTGCAATTTTTTCACTAATGTTTCTCATCGACAATTACCTTTGGAAATAAAATTTTGAAGCTAAATAGATAATTAGTTTGATCGATATGGTAACTTCCTTTGAATTTACGAATAATGGAATAAATATTTTTTAGACCATATCCATGTGTTCCATTATTTTCTTTTGAAGTGATAGTGATATCACTGTATTCTGATTCTATTGAGTTTATCACCTCAATTACATAGAAGTATTCATTTTCTAATACAGTTATTTCAACGATTTTTTTATTAGATTTTAAT
This sequence comes from Anaerorhabdus sp., assembly GCF_036637135.1. Taxonomy (GTDB): domain Bacteria; phylum Bacillota_I; class Bacilli_A; order Erysipelotrichales; family Erysipelotrichaceae; genus Anaerorhabdus. Next base: position 587 of record NZ_JAVWNC010000094.1, read on the forward strand.
GAACTATATACCGCATTACTTAACAAGTTTGAAAATAGAATGCAAGTGTCTAATTCATTGAGTAAAGATAAAGAGGTATTTATGTCCACTGTGAATTGGATGGTTGAATTCTCGGTGATGAAGTTATTAATTATACTATCCAATACAATGTTATTACTATAAACCGTTGGGGATATAGAATCTGTCTTTTCAATTAATTGGTCAATAACGTCTATTGCCTTATCATATTGTTTATCGAGAATTAATGTTTTAAATAATTGGAAGTGATATTTTAAATCGTGTTTTATCATGATGATTTCTTCTTTATTTATATTTAAGTTAATTTCATATTCTTTGTAAAGTGCCATAATATTACTGTTATATTGATTAATTAAATTACTTTTTTGAATATCATTATATTTGTTTAACATAATAACTATAATAATAAAAATGACTATTAATAGAAATGATGTTACTAGAGATAGTATTCTAGATGAATTCTTTTGAATTGTAAGTACAAGTGAGTATTGTGCAACAATTATAATAAATAGAAATATTAGTAGTGAAAAGAAGACAATGATATTTTGTTTTTTAATAATTTCATTATTATTTTTATGCTTTCGAATTAGTAATACAAGAATTAGAGGGATTAATTTATTAAATATACCTCCAAAGAGATAAATCGAGGGATCTGTAAGTAGTGCAGTAGAAGATAACCCACTAATTAGTGATATGAGGTTGATTGTAATAATTGAAGTTATTCCAACAACAATAAATAATGCAAGAGATAAAAATATAATTTCTTTTTTATGTTGTTGAAATAGAAAAAAACACATGAGAATTCCTATGGAAATAAGCAAAATTGAACTTAAGGTATTTGAAAATATTTGAGCTAGTACAACATTAATGATCGAAAAGAGAATTAAAACAAACATATTAATAGTGTTTGGATATTTTTTATCTATAAATATATCGCATAATATAAAAAGTGTATATAGTTCAAGGAAGCAATAAATATAGTTTAGGATAATCATTAATAATTCCTCGCTTTTGTTAAACTAACATATTTGGAATAGAAATCTTTTTTTCTATATTTGCTTAATAAAAAAGCTTTTTTTATGTTTTTGACAAAAATTTGATTGTCTTTTATGGATATAATTTTGTGCAAATTTATAATTGTTGAGCGATTAATCTGGAAAAAATCATCATTAAGAATACTGTGTATAGAACTTATCTTTTCATTTTTTAGTATATAAATTTCGTTTTTTGCATGTAATTCAACTTTTCTATTAATAACTTCGATTGCAGATATTTGATTGTTTTTTAAAGTGATATATCCATATCGAGTTTGAAATCTATGGATTGATTGTATAAAATTGTTTTCAATTTTTTTCAAAATATTAGGTAATTGTAAATCAATTTTAGATTTTTGAATAAATCCAATTACGTTTATATCAAAACAATTTAGTATATATTTATCTTGATTGGAAACAAAAATAATTAAGCTTGAAGAATTATTGTTCTTCAAAAAATCATGAATCTCTATTCCGCTTAAGGAAGGCATTTCTATATCTAAAAATATTACATCATATTCTTGGGAGAAATATTCTTTACAAAAGAGCTTAGGGTCAGAGTATGAAGAAAGTGAATATTTATCGGTATTTTTAAAATATTCAGTAAATGAATTAAGAAATAATGTGTCATCATCAACAATCGCAATTTTTATCATCTTAAATATCCTCTCTAATATATCTTAATTTTATCATGAATTGATCTTTATATTATTCTAAATTGAAACTATTCGAACCAAAAAAATGACTATTCGAACATAGAATATTGTTTTGAGTAGTTTAAATAATTATGATGTATCTAAAGAAAGAAAGTTGAGTTGTGAAATGAAACGTTTTGAACTTGTTATGATTAGCAATGATGTTTGTTGCATTTTTAGATAGTGATAGTAAATAAATTTCTTGTTTGTGTTTGTAAATGAAAAATAATGCAGGTTAAATTGAAGAGTAATGTGTAAAATTATGGAGTAAGCTTTCTTTCTATCATCTTACTTATTTTGCGATAACTGCATTTATATTCTTATTTTATAAAAAAGAATGTGCATTAATGAATTTGGAGAAATACGGTAATATAACAAGTAAGTTTTAACATGGATTTTAGTATTTATACAAATTGTGAGGAAGATATAAAACTGTTAATAACTATGTGCAATTAGTTTTTGGAGCAAATTTTGCTCCTTCTTTATTTAATAGGAGAGAGAAAATGTTTATTGAGATTATTAAGTTACAATTAGATAAACTTAAAATGTATAAAAACAGTGTGTATTTAAATTTATTTTTTTTAGCAATAACAATATTTGTTGAATTTTCTGTATTCTCGATATTTAATGAATTTACTAATGATTTATTGGTTTATATTTTGATTTCAACGTCAATTTTTCAAGCGTCAATGACAACTCTTATTCCTGAATTTTGTAAAACGATAAAAAAAGGAGAAATTAGTAAATATTATATACGTCCAATTGATATGTTTTTATATATTTGTATGGAAGATTTTGGAGAGTCATTGAAACGTTTAATACAAGGAATAACATTTATATTACTGGGAATTTTGATATCATTATTTTTCAATAAAGTAAATATTTATTTTGTATTATTGTTTTTAATATCATTAATTTTAGGATTGATTATTGCTGTTTTAATATCAGAAATGGTTTATTCATTTGCATTCGTTATCCATAATTACAATTCGCTAAAAGCTATTCTGACATGTATAAGTTCATTATTTTCGGGAGCTTTAATTCCGTTTATTCTTCTACCAAATGCTTTTGTTGAGATTGCACAAATTACACCGTTCGCATTTGTTATTGACATACCTATAGGTTTCTTAATTGGTACAAGTAGTATTGGTGATTTAAGTCTACAAATTCTATGGATAATCATTTTATATCTAATAGGGAAATGTTTTTTCTTGAATAATACTAAAAAAATACAAATATATGGAGGGTAATAAATCGATGACTGTATACAAGTATATTAGACTTTATTTTAGTATTGTTAAGGTTAGTGTAGAAAGCCAGTTGTCATATAGATGTGATTTTATCCTTCAATTAATTATATGGACTATATATTCATTTGTGAACTTCATTGGCTTATATTTATTAATGATTAATTATGTTGAAATTGGAAGTCAAAATTTTATAGAAACAATCTACATGTTCGGATTGATTACAATTTCATATAATTTGGCAAGAATGATTGCAAGATCATTTGATAACTTTCATGTTTTGACAATGACAGGTGATTTAGATGTTTTTTACATTAGACCATTACCAATTATTTTTCAAATAATTTCATCTAATTTATTTTTAAGAAGAATTGCAGGAATTTTTCAAGGAATCGTAGTATTAATTATTTACTATCAATATGTAAATACACCTATTTACAATTTTGCATTTATAACTAGTTTAATCATATTAAACACGACAATTATGTATGTTGGATTGCTAATATGTTATGGAGCCCTTTGTTTCGTTTCTGAAAATGGTAACTTATTCCTAAATTTATTTGTGGATACTTCATCAAATATTGGTTATTATCCCTTAAAATATTTAACGGGTATTGTTAAGTATTTTTTGATAATAGTAATTCCTATATATTATGTGGTTTATATTCCAGCCACATTGTTGATTAGTGCAGATCGTGGTATTTGTTTTTCTATTTTTATTTCAAGTGTCATATCGATGATAATATTAGGATTGTCTGTAATTATTTTTAATAGAATGAGTAAGAAATATCAGAGTGTAAATAGTTAGGAGATAAGTATGATAAAAGTTAGAGAAATATTTTTTAAGTATGCAAAGGAAAATAAAGAAGCACTCAGCGGAATTAACATGAATATTTTGAACGGTGAAAGTGTTGCGTTATTAGGTTTTAATGGTTCAGGTAAGTCTACATTATTAAAGGTGATGCTAGGGATATTAAGCCCTAGAGAAGGAGAAATTTCGTATGATGATATAAACATTTCGAACAATAGAATAAGAATTGTTAGGGATATTGGAGTAGTATGGGGACAAAAAAGTAATTTATGGTGGGATGTATCAGTAAAAAGAAGTTTGCATATTCTAAAAAAGATATACAAACTTACCGATAAACATTTTGAAACTAAAATAAATGAATTGGATAGCAAATTGGAAATCAGAAAATATTGGGATAAACCACTTAGAAAACTTAGTTTAGGTCAACGCGTCAAATGTGAAATAGCAGCTGCAACATTGCATAATCCAAGCATTTTATTTTTTGATGAACCATTTATTGGGTTAGATTTTATAACGAGAAATGAAATTATTAAATTGCTTAAAGAATATAAACTAAATAATAGAAATTCAATACTTGTTCTTACTTCGCATAATATCAAGGATATCGAGGAATTATGTAGTAGAGTGATATTGATGGAATCAGGGTTGATAATTTGGGATAACTCTATTGATAATATTCAAAAGAAATTCTATAGAAAAACAATTTCCATTAAACATAACAATGAAAATTTGAATATAAATAGCACATTTAATGGAATCAATATTGAGAAAGTAAATATTGGGTTTACTAAAGTTATTCTCAATAATATAAAAGATAATGAAGTTATGATTATAAAAGA
>NZ_JAVWNC010000095.1:0-4861 GCF_036637135.1 Anaerorhabdus sp.
ATATAAATATTCTTACAGTATGACCTGCTATCATTACGGAATTACTCTAAATAAAACAAATAATTTGTTAGACGCAATGCATTACAATAACCTTGCATTCGAAGGTTTTGCTAAGGAAAGTAATATAGTTAGACAATTGTTTACGCAAGTGCACATTGCAATTGTTTATGGGAGATGCGGTGAATATCAAAAAGCTGAAAGTATTTATTACGAGTTACTAAGAAATAGTGAATATCAATTAAATCAACACCAATTTAGAAATACAGTTATTACAAATATGAGTTGGTTATATATAACACAAAAAAAATTTAAAGAAGCGCTTGAATTGATATGTATGAAATCAGAAATTGAATATACTGACTTTGACTATTTTCATTTAACCTATTGTTACTATGAGGCAGATGATTTTGATTTATTGAATAAGACTATAAAGAAAGCAAAAATCGTAGTAAATAAAGAAAGCAAAGTATACAATCTAATAAACATTCTTGATTTCATTATCGAAACAAATGATGGTGATAAAATCATAAAAAAACTTGAAGAAGAATACTGTCAAATTCAAACAACAGCAGATTTCGAAATAAAACAATTTTACTTAAACTTAATAGTTGAGTTTTGCGAGAACAAATTAAAGTACAAGAAGGCTTTGGATTACTATAAAATGTTATAAAAAAATAGTGCTTTACTCAAGTTTCATAAATAAACTTTTTTTTGCTTACTCAGTAGATATTTTTGATCGAAATCGTGAAACTAGAACCTGTTGATTTTACTTTTAACGCAATCTACAATTGTAGTATAAAGAAGGGACATAATGAAAAAAATTCTCAAAGGTAATCTAATTTTGTTGTTATTAATATCTTGTTTGGTGGGTAGTCAGCACAACTTGGCGAATAATTACGAATCTAAACCAGATAAAAAGAATATCTGCGTTTATGATGAAAACCATGTAGCAATAAATCAACCTTGTATTGAAAAGAGTTCAAGAATTTATGTTAATTTTCCTGATTAATCTAGTTTTATATAGGTTTAACTAATTAGATAAGAAAGTGAGGAAAAAGAAAATGGAACCTTTTATTTAACTGTTTACAAAATCAATTGTAATTAGTGATTCAAAATTTCATTTAGTTTAGTAAAAAGAGGAGGAAAACAAATGAAGAAAATACTATCACTATTAGTTATAACATTAACTTTTGTAGGTGCAATTTCTGCAGTGTCAGCACAAGAAGGATATATCGAAGATGATATAGTAGCTTACAATTATTGGGATCAAAACAATATTGGAACTTATTGGACTGGTGTTGTAAACAAAGTAGATTACGATCAGTTTGCACCTTGCGTAGGAGCGAAAAATGCTGGGTATACATGCGGTGCAAAGGCTTATCAAAGTCAATACAAAGAGTTTGGATTAGGAGTCAATGCACCACATGTTCATTGCTTACATAGTTCTGAATGGGGAATGCAATATTTAATTGATTAATGAAAAGGAGAAGTGAAAACTTCTCCTCTACACTTTAAGAGGTGCAAATGAAAAAAAATATATTTTACTTATCTATTTTAATTATTTTGATATCGTTTTTATTCGCAATACCAGTAATTGATAAAATTAGTGTTTCGCGAACTTATTCCTATATATCTTCTTACGATGAAGCTGGCTTTGAGCGCGTTGGTGTAATTATTGAAAACAATAATTCTTTACAGAGTGTTGATAACTATACGTACTATTCATTCTTAGATGATTGCGCTATCAAAAATAATCTTGTTATCTATATACTTACTAGTGGTTTTTCAAAGGAAACGAATGATATGCAAAACAACATTTATCTAAGTACAAACGATTTATTTCTAAAAGATCGATTACTTTTATATAGTGGATATGCTGATAACTTGAATGAAAATAATTCTTATACAACTTATAATAATGGAAATTCAAGATTATTATCTTTTAATTACCCTTATCAAACGAGTGTAAGTACAATTCACCATTACAATGAGAAGGGGAAATATATAAATCTTATTAGTGTAAGCGTGACCTTGAAACAAATGTAAGAAATTTTCTACAGGATGTTGCAAATGAGTATGGAGAAATCATTGTTGAATCGCCATACACAAGTAGCAAAAGCACTTTAATAGAGGATGATAGTGAAGCGGCAGCAAATTTGTTTGAAAAAATTGACATCAAATTGAGTATCGATTTAATTTTGATTTTGCTACTGTGTTCAAAAATTTTCTCCTACGGAAGAAAAATATCGCTGTATAAGATTGATGGCACAAAGTCCATAGCAATTTACTTAAAAATATTCTTGATACCATTTATTCAATATATGATGTTAGCTTCCAGTCTCTTTTGTGTAATTATTTTTCTACTATTTAACTCAAATTGGATGTCTTTATATACGATTTTGATTATAACGTTCTTACAGATAGCACAATTTTTTGTTCTAACATTATTTGTATCGATTATAAACTACTTCATTATTGTTTTTACTCCAATAACTAAATCAATAAAAGGTGAGAATAAATTATCTGAGGTACAAACGATTGCTTATTTTGCAAAAACTTTTGCAATATTTATGATTATCCCATTGTTGAGTACGACCCTAATGAATACAAAAGATTTATTTGTTATGTGGAATAGGTATGATAAGGTATTAGCTAGTCTGGAAGGATATTATACATTTGGAGTACAAGGCGCATCTAGTAAGTATTCAAGTGATATAGGAAACGATAATTACATCGCATTGCGTGACTTCTTAGCTAATGACGGTAATTTATTTGAGAGCTTTAAAGCATTTTTTATTGATGATATTGCTCAATTTGACCCAAGGATTAAGGATGAATATTACGCAGTTGATAAATTTTATCTTCAAAAAAATGATTTAATTAGTCAGTGTGATCTTGAAGAAATATGCGTGTTTATATATGATAAATCTACATATGATTTAACAAATATTGATAAAAAAATCCGTAATATGCTTCGTGAAGAAGTTCCTATTAATATTATTAGTTATTCAAATAAATTACGTACATTTGAGACGAAGGATTTGTTTTATTCGGATTACATGAGTGATTTACCACTAATCTACTTACCTGAAGAAAAGAATTTAGAGGGACAACTTAACAATTCAATACTTTATTTTGATGGAAATTTAGAAGATGTTCAAGAATATGTAGATTCTAAATTTATAGAATTCGGATATTCGCCTATGTTTAATATGAGTCCAATGAAAATCATGTTTGAAAGGCAGTTCAAACTATATGAGAACTTGAATATTAAAGGATTTTATGATTTCCTTATCCTTCTTGTTGCGTATATTCTTACTAATAGATTACTAATCGATATGGACATAGATAACAATAGGAAGAGATACATTATTGCACGATGTGAAGGTTTGAATCCATATAGTTTTGTTACTTATTTTATAAAAATAGTTTCTCCAACATGTATTGCTTTTACACTTAATGTAATCATGCGTCGATTACCATTAAATTCAAACATAGTTCTTGTTCTGATTATGCTAACACTAATTGAAATAGCGTTATATGGAATGTTTAAATACAAATTAAACAATGTAAGGAGATTTAAATGAAAATTGAAATAAAAAATCTAAATAAAAATTTTGGAAATCATGTGCTATTTGATAACTTAAATCTAGAAATTGAATCTAATAAAGTAACATGTATTTATGGAAAAAGTGGTTGTGGTAAAACAACAATAATTGATATAATTGGATTAATAGAGAAATTTAATAGTGGAACTGTTTTATACGATGGTATAGCGATTAAAGGCAAGAATGATGTTCGTAATATGTTACGTGAAAAAATTGGATTCATTTTTCAAGACTTTGGATTAATTGAAAATGAAACAGTATATCAAAATATGAAGATGGTATATAAAGTACGAAAATTAAAGGATCAGAGAACAACGATTGATAACTTACTTCATGACCTTAATCTAGAAAATATGTTGGACAGAAAAGTCTTTGAATTATCAGGTGGTGAACAACAGAGAGTTGCAATTGCTAAGACAATCTTAAAGAATCCCGATATTATCCTTGCTGATGAACCAACTGCTTCTCTTGATACAGAAAACAAAAAAATTGTATTAACAATGCTAAGAGATTTTGTAGATAGTGGTAAAACTGTAATTATTGTTAGTCATGATTCTGAAATACTTGAGTATGCTGATATTATTATAGATTTAGCGGAGGTCAAAAAGCGATATGAGCAAACTGTTTAAGATATTGTGTGTATTATTGATTGTTGGGTGTCAAAAGAAAATTGATACTCACGAAAAACCTACATTTGATTTAAATCTTAACCCAGATGGAAAAGCTATATCAGGGACTTATGAAAAACAAGACATAGAAAGTTCTGAAAGTGAGAATCAGTTAGTAGCCAAAAATTTTAACTACAAAGATTTGCATATAACTCAACAAGAAACGTATTTCTTCTTGGATAATAATCCCTGTATATTTGATACTTACTTTATGGGTGTTCTCACCGCAGTTGAGAATAACGATAGATATATCTTAGAGATTAGTAGTCATTGTATGGAACGTGATTTGCATAACCGTACAAATGGAGGAGTAGTCCAATTAAATCGTGATGATATACTATTCGAGGGACTAGATAATGCAGAGTTTTTTGACTTAGTCAAAATATATTATGAATTTCCTAGTGATTTTGAACCAACCAGTTATTTAGACTATTTGAATTACGCAACAAAAATTGAGGTAGCAGAGTAGAGTTGATTTCAATAAATGTAAAGTGAAGAAAAACTCAGAACAAATTAAAGGGAGGTATTTATATGGTATTCAATGAAATTTTAAAAGTAATAACGTTTCTCCTCATTGTTTTCGAT
>NZ_JAVWNC010000096.1:0-4800 GCF_036637135.1 Anaerorhabdus sp.
TTGTTTTCATGATGAGCTCCTCCATGTATGAATATATTCTAACATAAACTCTTCATAACTTGAATATGATTCAAGTTGTTTTCGCTGAACTTTCACGCATATTCCTTATCACAAGTGCTCTGTTCATCGCTGTATCTTTACTTTAATCGTAGTGAACTTGCCTAAAAGATGAAAAAGCTTCTTCTTCATATCCCTGAATCTCAATTCAAAATGATTCGTTATTGTGGTATCTATGCTACGTGTAATCATTCTCATAAAGATACCCTCTCTGCTTTGATTGCCAAATCTCATCATCGTTCTAAACGAGAACCTATTGGTTATCGCAGAGATTTAATCTCAACTTTCAATGTTGACCCCTTGCTTTGTGATTGTGGTACAACTATGATTTTTGTAGATGCTTACATTCCATCATCGATTGGAGGTGAAATGAATGGACCCTTTTCTTGATATGACGGACCCGATTGAAAAAGATACCTATATTCAAATGAAATGTTCTGTTTGCGGTTATGTAGAAGGTATGCCTTCTTGGTGCTTTGATGAAGTTTGTGAAATGATGGAATTTGATGATAACGATGACATTCCTCACATTGTTTGTCCTCGTTGCAATGCTGAATCTCTTTATCCCATGAATTCTTCCAAATTTAAATAATTCTGTTTCACTTTATTAAAATCATACTTTTTACTGTGGTTTTTTTATTTTCTTTCCTTTGGAGAACTTTCCTAAAAGATAAAAAAAAGAATAGGTTTCCCTATTCTACTTAATATATTTACCAATTTTCTTTAAATATTTAGCTCTTTCTTGTTGATGACAATTACTAAATTTAGAAATCAAATCATAAATTACTAATTTTCTTTCTGGTTTTAAGTTTGAGTTCTGTATCACTTCAAAAAATTCATTCGTAGCTACAATAAATCTTAATTCATCACGATTATCTACAACATTTTTTAGTTCAACATATTCGGGAAGATTAATAGTTTTTGCCATATTACAAATAACTCTCCTTTTCTTTGATCGGTTTCACTACAATACACTCTGTATTAAGTATACACTCTTCTATCAAACTTTCAAAGTCGAATAGCGCTTCATATTCTTCAGCTCTTTTGATCAAAGGCTTTGTAACTGGGTTTTTTGGAGTAAATATTGTACAACAATCTTCATATGGGAGAATAGATGTTTCATATGTTCCTATTTCTTTCGCTTTCGCAATGATTTCTAATTTATCAAAAGTAACAACAGGACGAATAATTGGTAACTTTACAACATCATTGATACATCCCATACTTTCTAATGTTTGTGATGCTACTTGTCCTAAACTTTCTCCTGTTGCTAAGGCAAGACAGTGATTTGTACGTGCAACTCTTTCTGCGATTCTAACCATCATACGACGCATAATTGTAATTGCATAAGATTCATTACAATGTTTGTATATCGCTAACTGAAGGTCTGTAAAGGGCACTACATGCACTTTAACTCTTCCTTGATAACCTGCAACAAGTCTTGCCAGTTCCAATACTTTTTCCTTTGCACTTGTTGATGTATATGGAGGTGATGAGAAATGAATCGCTTCAATTTCTACTCCTCTTTTCATAACATAATATGCTGCAACTGGAGAATCAATTCCTCCCGATAAAAGCAACATCGCTTTACCATTAGCACCCACTGGATAACCACCAGCAGCAGGATAAATTTTACTTGTGATATATACAAAATCTGCACGCACTTCAACATGCAATTTAAAATCTGGTGTTTTTACATTTACTTTATGTTCTGTATTTTTAAGAACAACGGTTGCAACAGCACGGTTGATTTCATCACTACTCATTTCGAATGTTTTATCACTACGATGAGCTACAACTTTAAAAGTTCCTGTAGGTGTCTCTTGTGCAATTGCTAAACAAGCATTTTCAATTGCTTCAATGTTGATTTCAACTTTTTGTGTTAATGAGAATGAACTAATTCCAAATACCTTACTAATACGTTCAGTTAAAGGAAATGGATCTGTACCATTTAATTTAATATAAATACGATCATAAGTATTATTGTATTTTAAATTTGGACAATCTTCTAAAACACGTTGAATATTTCTTGATAAACGATTAATAAAATCTTTTCTATTTTTACCTTTTGTTGATAATTCGCCATAACGAATCAGGATTGTATCATACACGACCATATTTAGCACAACTCTCTTTCAATATTCTAATAAACTCATTTACTTCTTCTTCTGTATTGTGATAAGACAAACTTACACGAATGCAACTATTCGCACGATCATTGTCATATCCCATAGCCTTTAATACTCGTGATGGTTGCCCTTGCTTACTAGCACAAGTACTTTGTGCAGATACACATATTCCTTTTGAATTTAAGGCATTCATCATCACTTCACTTGGTATAAGTGGATATGAAAAATTAATGATATTCATAACACCCTCTTCAGGACTATTCATCACTAACCCATCGATTAGTTGTAGTTCACTGACTAATTTTTGTCTCAGATTTTTAATTTGTTGATGGTATTTCTTTTGATTTTCTAGCGCTAAACGTAATGTCTTAGCAAACAAGATTTGAACTACCGCATTGCTTGTTCCTCCACGCAAACCAAATTCTTGTTGACCACCACAAATTAATGGAATCATTGGAACATGATGTTTCTTAATGAGAATACCACTTCCCTTTAATCCTTCAATCTTATGAGCACTGAAACTCATACAATCTATATCTTTAGTATTAATATCAATCTTACCTAATGCTTGTACCCCATCTACATGGAAGAAAGCATGTGATTCTTTCTTTACAATTTCTTTGATTTCTTCAATTGGTTGAATAGATCCTACCTCGTTATTCACATACATAATGGATACTAGAACCGTATCTTCTCTTAATGCCTCTTTAACTGCTTTTGCCTCAATACACCCAAACTCATTTACAGGTAAGTAGGTAACTTCATATCCAAAATACTCTTCTAATTCTTTACAGGTTTTATAAACACTTGAATGTTCTATTTGTGTTGTAATAATATGTTTCTTCTTTGATGCAAAAGCAATACCTTTAATTGCCATATTATTAGCTTCACTTGCACCACTTGTAAAAATTATTTCACTATTCATAACACAAAAAGTGTCTGCAATTGCCAGACGACTTTTTTCTATCATTTGTTGTATTTCTACAGATGCATCATATAACGCATCACTATTGTAAAAACTAGTTTTCAATAATTTACAATACGTTTCATAAACCTCTGGATGTAATGCTGTTGTACTTGCATTATCAAAGTATATCTTATGCTGCACTCTTCGCATTCTCCTTGATCAATGTTTCATATGTACCTGGGTGAATCTTTTCGATTGTCGCTATCGCAATAGTAAGAGCTTGAGTGTACTCGCCATTTCTAAAGCACAATTCTGCACGTGTTAATTCCGAATCAATATCAGAATATGTAGAACGATATTTATTACCAAATACAATTGTATTTTCAACCATAACAGCCATACCAACGACATTGTTTACATTGTTATATAATTTATAAACGAAATCTATCGCATCTTTTAGTGTCGCATTTAGTAGTTGAACATTTAATGGTGTCTCATCAATTAAGTTTTCAATACTACGTACATAATCAAATGCTTTTTCTAAGTCCGAATTATATGTATCTGAAATTGCAGGCAAGCGGTTCTTGCGAATTTTCACTTGCATTTCATTCATAATAAGTTGAAGTTTAAGTAATTGTTTCTTCGCTCTTTCTTCATCACTATGTGCATTATCCATTACTTCTTTGATTTTCATGATTTCATCATGACACGCACTAATATCTTGTAATAATTCTTTTAATAGATATAAATTTTCAACTGAAGATGAATCCAATTGTTTTACATTTCCAACAACTTGATTCTTCTTTTCAACTAATTCATTGAATTTAACTTCTTGTTCATTTACTTGGTCTTTTAAATCACCCCAACCAAATCGACTACCTAATTTTTCTAAAGTTTCATTGATAAATCGAATTGCTTCTTGTGCTTTAGTTGTTGTACTTTCAACATCGTTAATTGCATTTTGTAAGTCATCAAATGCAGCACCCTCTTTAGAAATTTGATCATTAAGCTGTAATAATCTTGTCTTATAATTTAATAAATGTTCACTGATACCCGTACATTCACCCATTTGAAGACTATCTAAATCATTCTTCAATGCATCAGTAATGACAATCAAGTTCTTTTCAACTTCTAAGTGCAATAACGAAACACCCTTCTTTTGTAAAAGTGCATTGTTACGTGCAACTTCATCCACAAGGTTAGGTAATACACCTCTAGCTTCTTTTAATAGTTCAGGTAAATTATTAATTAACAATTCTAAGTTAATAATAGATTTTTTAATTTCTTCTAGTTTAGCACTTGCTTTTTCAAATTCTGAAGCATACATCCATTCTTCAAATGATGAGAACATTTTTTCAGTTTCTTGAATTTCTTCTTCTATCTTGTTCCAGCTAAATGATAATGATGAGCTATTCTCCAAAGCAAAAGCTTTTAATTCTCTAAATTTATCTTTGAATCCAGTAACTTCTTGACGTTGTGCTGTTTCTTTTTCAAGGATAGTATCCAAGAAAGCATCCATCTCACTAACTTGTTTTTCACCTAAAACCAACATACTTTCAAGGTCAACCAAACCATCTTTAACTTGTTTATTCTTATTCATTAATAAATAATCTTCAGTATCCGCAAGCATTTGAGAGATTTGTTTTAAGTTCGATTGTACTAAATCAAAATCATCTTTACAATTTGTAACACTTTGCATTACATCTT
>NZ_JAVWNC010000097.1:0-4781 GCF_036637135.1 Anaerorhabdus sp.
TAATAAAAATTCAGCATTCAGCTGAATTAATAATTTAATTTTTTTAATCTTCCTATGCCCAGAGTCCCAGGACCTGTATGCGCCATTATAATAGCACGAATAGGTTTGACTTGTATATCTTGATTCACTTTTTCATGTAAAATAACTTTGTATTCTTGTGCAAGTTGTTCACAATCAGAATGCACTACAAACCAGTAATAATCTTCTTTATTTGGAACATTAATTACCTTTTCAAGTGCAGCTTGATAAGCTTTTCTTGTCGTACGTACTTTATCACTTACATCAATATAGCCATCTTCAACCTTTAAAATAGGGATAATCTTTAGTAGATTACCTAAAGCTGCAGCTGCAGGTGAAATTCTTCCACCATTTTTTAGATATGTAAGTGTTTCTGGCACGATACATGCAAACATGTAGATTTCATTCTCTATTTTGTTTTTCATTTCTTCTAGAGAATAACCTTTATCAGCCATCTTAATTGCATCAATCGCTACATATTGTAATGGACAACAAGCCATTTTTGTATCAACAACACAAACTTTGCCATCAAATTCTTTACTAGCAAGTACTGCACTGTTATATGTTCCACTCAATTTTGAAGATATAGGTAAAAACAATATTCCATCATACTCTTGAAGTAATTCTTTCCATTTCATAACTAAGTTACCCAATAATGGTTGCGATGTTTTAACTGTTGCACCTTGCTTCATCTTTTGGATAAAATCTTCATCTGATATTCCATCTGTTTCCATTACATCTTCGTTATTGATTGTTAATGGCATACGGATTACGTGTATTCCTAGAGTTTTTGCATCCTCATTTGTTATGTCTGCGGATGAGTCCACCAAGATTGCTATTTTATTCATATGTTCACCTCGAATTACAATTATATCATAGTTATTAATCTATACCATGTTGTCATGATAACTAGATGCGTTTTTTTATTTTTTTTCCTTTACAAACAGTATCAAATAAGGTAATATAAGTAATGCACATGGCGGTTGTGGTGAAGTGGTTAACACATCAGATTGTGGCTCTGACATTCGGGGGTTCGATTCCCCTCAGTCGCCCCATTTGCAATTTAGAGACCTTTATATAAAGGTCTTTTTTTTGATTAATTGATTAGAAAAACTCGACCAATAACCATAGCACCAAGAAATAAGATACATAATGCATTCGACACAGGTCTTTTTTTGTTATTTGAAACTATACCATTAAGTTCCATCATTATCGAGATCATTCACAGTAATTTATAATTATTCATACAAACGTATTTTATTTTATAAACTTTGCTAATTCTTGACTAACTAGTATACAAAACTCTTTTTCAGTAAAGATGGTAATATCTTTTTCATTTTTATCTTGTGCTCGAATAACTAACCCTTTAATAATACGTCCATCCATATTTTGAACAGTTGTATCACTTGGTCCTTTTGAACCCATAGTTACTATTCCTGCACCAGTGGTGAAAAATCCACCTGCGAATAGACCTGCAAGTGCTATATCGCGATTTGCTTCTGATTTATCAGACTGCTCGCTGATTGTTAAGTAATCTATTGATTTAAGCCAAGAAATAGGTTGTACTTCTTGATTTAGAAAGAATAATCCTTTTTCTTCATCTAGAGCGAAGAACATTATTTCATTATTTGTACACTCATACTTAATTACATTTGTTAAGTTATACTCTTTTGATAATTCTTGTTCATATATCTTAAATTCATTAAGTTTCATTAGATGACCTCCTAGATCATGATAACTCTTATAAACAAAGCATAACAAATAGTAATTACAATAACAACAATAATAAAAGATAGACTTCACAGTGAAGTCTATCTTCTTGGTTTAATTCTTAGAAAAATACACTGAATCTAAATGTGAAATCAAACTATCTTCTAGTTCTTTTAATTCTTCTGCATAATTTTCTGAGTTATTTGCAGGAGTTCTATCATTCACAAAACGACCTAAGCTTGTTACACCCCAGAATGCAGCAGTGTCTTGATCAAACACATCAAATGCATTCATATATTTGTCCCATGTTTCAGTATCGATGATACCATCACCAATCCATCCACGACCTCCACCAAGGTAACCGCAGTTCATGATTGTATAAATTGTTTTGTCAGTAAGTAAGCCTTCTAATCCATTTGCACCATCTTGATAAGCGAATTTCTTAGCAAATACTTCTTCTTTGTATCCTTTTACAATTGCGATTTCTGAATCATGCCAGTTTGGATAAACGAAAATGATATGATCAGCAGCAGTTACTAATTCTTGTTCTGTTTTAATTGCTTCACTTGCTTCCCCAGCTCCATCTTTTGCATAATAGAAATCTTCTTCTGATAATACTGGATTAAAATTCATCGCATATAAGTCACGTACTTCAACTTCCATACCTTTTTCTTCAAGATAAGCCATCGCAGTATTTGCTAAATCCCAAGTCACACTATAATGACGAGGATCTCCGACAACAACTAGTGCCTTTTCTGTATCAGCATCAGTAAATCCTTTTGGTGCATAATCTTTCACTAAATCCTCTACAACCATTGATGCAGATGTTGTTGCATCTTGAGTTGCTCCTGTTTCTGTATCTGTAGTAGCTGTCTCTTCGGGTGTTGGTGTTACCGTAGTCTCAGGTGCTTTTGGTGTTGTTGAACAGCCTGCAAGCATGACTAAAACAAGTAAACTTAACAAAATCTTCTTCATTATTTTTCTATCCTCCACGTGCTTCGAGTTTTATGAGCAAAAAGCATAAGCTCTACTTTAGAGTTTAGCGAGCAAAAGTATAAGCTCGTGGAGGTAAACACACTTTAACCATTGTAGATTTTTTCAAATAAAAAGTCAAACCAAATTGACTCTTATCGAATTATTCTTTTAATTTTTTGAATTACTATGTTTATCTTTTCCTCATCGAAATAAGTATTGTCTAATTCAATATTTATTTTACCAAATTCAAACTCTTTCATTCCACGAGATTCTATAGACAATAAATATTCTTCATATGTTGGTGCATGAATTATATTAGGTAGTTCATCAACAGGATACTTAGTATTTACAACATGGCCCAGATGACGTTCTTCACTTTTATCTCTATTCACAAATCGTTGATAAATGATTCTTGGATCTCCTGTTACATGAATGTGAATAGTTTCATAATGATACTCATTTAAAATTGTCTCTAGTCCTTTAATTGAAACTTGTTCAAAATTATTCTCCAAAACAAACGATTGATTTGATTTCATTAATTGTTTTGATAAGTAATACATGATATTCATACTTGCAATACCAAGATTTACTTTTTCATTACGATTATTGAATCCTATATCATCAAACATAATCTCTTTTATAGAGTCTTTTGATATCACTGGAATTGAAAACTCATTTGATAATATCTGTGCTATTTTTGTTTTACCTGATGCTGGTATTCCTGATACTAGAAAACAATACATTCTATCACCTCCTATTAAGCTTTGTAGACAACTTCAAATTCTTCGCATACAACAATCATATCATCCATAAATGTTTCACCTATCTCTTTTAAACAGCTCGTAAAGAACTCTGTATGTGCTTCTCTCCAATAAGCAAGTGAACCATCGCCTTCACCTTCTTTATTTGCAAATGCTTCTGTTACTTCTTTAAATGGAACATAGTTTAACACTGTTGTTTGAATTATACATTTTGCCTCTCCTTTAGAGTTTAACAAAACACTATAACCTCCGAGAAGTGGTGCTGGATCAATACCTAATTCATATAAAATATAAGCAGATGCAGTTGCTCGTTTCTTTCCTTGAAGAACTAACTCTAATAGTTCATCAGGGCTAGCACCAAAAGCCCAAGTTTCATATTCATTGGTATCAATATTATGATTTACTTTAAACTTACTCCATAATTCTGAAGCATTCATTTTTATGTTCCTCTACACATATGTGCGGTGATTAATGTAAAACTCTTCGCATTAACTACAATCTCAACTTGATCAAGTTGCACATAATAATTCTTTCCTTCTTGTTTTATATGACTATTTTTATTGAGAATCAAATTCTGACAATATCGTATTACATCCTCTTCAATTCCAAGATTATTTTTACATCGATCATATCCAAGTTTTGTTGTGTGTATCTGACTAGCTAATTCATCTTTAGATATATCTAATATTTGTGTTTCTTCTTTGTATTTTCCATACATAACTAAATCATAAACTTCATTATTTTTGTAAACACCATTTTTGAGTATACCTTCTTGTCTAAATCCATTTCTTAACAAGATCTTGCTTGAAGCTTTATTTGGTTTATAAACACACGCAGTTATACGAAGGATATCCAGCTCCTCAAATGCAATTGCACATATATCATGAATCGCTTGAGTCATAATTCCTCTACCACTAAAATCATCATTTAATACATATCCGATTTCACAATCCTTACAAAAAACATCGTTCTTTTTTTCAACAGTAATATTACCTACACATTTACCTTGGTAGAATATAGCTCGAAAAACTTCTTCTCGCCCTTCTTGTTTTTCAACCATGTCTAACCACCATTCAGCATTTTCATTCGTGTATGGATAGGGTAATCGATCAGACAAATATTTTCTATTCGCATTATTACATATATTAATTAAGTCAAGTTTGTATTCTCTACTCCATTTCTCTAACTGAACGTCATTCATGCTCTAAAACCTTCTTTCTACAACGATTACTATTATCATAAACCAATTTTACTAAAATTAAAGTAGAAGATGTGAAAACAAGTAAAAAGATCCCAAAATGGATATGAGATCTTTCA
>NZ_JAVWNC010000098.1:0-4513 GCF_036637135.1 Anaerorhabdus sp.
GAAATCACTGTCAAATAATAATGTTCCATTAAAATCAAAGATTGCACTTTTATATCTTGTCATATAGTACCTCTAATCATATTGACTTAAAGCAAGAATAAACAAATAACATCTAATGTACTGTTTATTTTATTAATTATTTTTTCTTTGTCTTTTTTTGTGAAATCAACTTTTTTATTAAATACTGTTTCTTGTGTTATTTCATAAAGAATACAAGAAATAATGGAATTTGCAATTGTATCATAATCTAAACTGCAAATGAGATTTCGTATATTCATTTCGACGAAGTAATTCATCAAAAAAGAATGTATTTCACTAATGACTAATGAATGGTGTTCACGAATGCTTTTTACTTGAATCAAGTTTGATATAAGTATTCGAGTCATATGAATTCTTGAAATATAAGTATCGACTATGAATTCAGTAATTTGTGTTAAATCAAATTGAATATCATTAAATGTTAAGTTTGATAATAGTGGATAAAAGTTTAAATTAGAAGTATCAGAGTAATATGTGAGAGTTGAGTAGTATAGGTCTTCTTTGTTGTCGAAAGTTCTAAATAAAGTTGCTTCCGATAATCCAGCATCTTTAGAAATTTGTAAAGTGGTGCTTTCGTAATATCCGATCTCAGAGAAATTTTTAAGGGCACTAAATTGTAGTTTAGATTTCGCATTCATTTTTATATTTCTCCATAATTCTATTAAGTTGTAATAAGTAAGGTTGAATACTTTCTTTCATAACTTCAAGATTAGTAATATTTGAACTATCTAATTTAAAAACTTCTGAAAAAAGTGTTCCAAATTGCATGTTAATAATTGTCGATGAATCTAGATCAACGATTGAATATCGAGATTTTAAACCGTCAAAATAATTGATGTAAATAGATTTATAACTTTCAATTTTTTCCTTTATAAACAACAACAGAGAATCATCAACTAGGTTTACTTTTATCAATAATCTGTAAGTAGGGATGGTTGAACATAGCAGTTTAAAAATGGAAAGTAACATTCTATTTAAGCAATCATTCATGGAACCAGAATAGTCAAAAGTATCAAAATCAAGTTGAATCGAGTTGGTAAAGTTATACTCAATTGCTGCATGGAAAAGAGCTTTCTTTGAATTGTATTTTCTAAAAAGTGTTGACTCATTAATTCCACATTCCTCGGCGATATTTTTTGTGGTTGTTTTATTGTATACATTCTTCATAAACATGTCGAACGCAGTAATCAAAACATCTCTTTCGTTGGTTTTTTGCATAGTAATACCTCTTATTCAATATTATTAGAATAACACTTACTAGCCGATTTTGTCTAATGTAGGAGAAATTAAGTGTCAAAAAAATGATAAATGAGTACTAAGTGGATAAATTAACATTAAAAAAAGATTATTTTAATTAGTTAAAATTTTAACATTCTTATTGACAGCGCTTACAATTAATGTATTATGATAGTAAGCACTTGCAATAAAAGATGTGCGTACTTAGATAATGAAAGTGAGGTATTATTTTGGAGATTAAAGGAATAATCAAGAGAAATTCGTATTATGATTCAGTTATGCTTATGCAGATATCAAGAACTGTAGAAGCGATTGATGGAGTTTTAAAAGCAATGGTTTGTATGGGGACAGATATGAACAAAGAGCTTCTAAAGGAAGCAAATTTACTAAATGAAGAAAACAAAGCCGCTGCACCTAGTGACGTAATTATTGCATTCACGAGTGAAACGGTAGATGTGGAAGAGATTGAAAAAATAGTAAATGACTTATTGAATGCAAAAAAAGAAGATAGTAATGAAGTTGAAGCAAACCCAACAAGCATTGGGAATGCAATCAAAAGAGATCCGAAGAACAATATTGTAGTTATCTCAGTTGCTGGTGAATATGCTGCAGATGAAGCAAGAAAAGCATTGAATAAGGGACTACATGTAATGTTATTTAGCGACAATATTTCAATTGAAGATGAAATTGAACTAAAGAAAACAGCTCATGATAAAGGCTTGCTTGTTATGGGTCCAGATTGTGGAACAGCAATAATTAATAATGTTGGTTTATGTTTTGCGAATCAATTAAAAAAAGGTTCAATTGGAGTTATAGGGGCTTCTGGAACAGGAACTCAAGAAATAACGGTTTTAATTGATAAACTAGGGAGTGGCGTATCACAAGTAATTGGAACAGGAGGAAGAGATTTAACTAAAGAAGTTGGTGGAATCATGATGCTAGATTCAATTGAGGCGCTTGATAAGGATGAAAACACTAAAACAATTGTAGTTATTTCAAAACCACCTGTTAAAGAGGTTGCTGATAAAATTATTAGGCGTGCAAAAGAAAGTGATAAAGACATCATAATTTGTTTCCTTGGACATAACTTTGATGAAAGTGCAGATGGAAAAATTAAGTTTGCAAGTAATTTAACAGAAGCAGCAGAAAAGGCAGTATCTGTTAATACAGAAACAGAGAAGAGATTGGCAGTAAAGGAAGTTAATGTTGAAGAGTTAGTAAAAAAACTTAATACAAAGCAAAAATATGTAAGAGGACTGTATTGTGGTGGAACTATTTGTGATGAAACGTCTCAATTATTCCAAAGTAAACTCAATGAAAAAACATACAGTAATGTAGGAAAAGTAAATCGATTAGAAAATCCTTATGAATCAAAGATGAATTCATTTATTGATTTAGGAGATGATAACTTTACAGTCGGTAAACCTCATCCAATGATAGAACCTTCTTTGAGAAATGAACGAATAATTCAAGAATCAAAAGATGAAGAAGTAGCTGTTATTTTACTTGATGTAGAAATCGGGTATGGCTCACATGAAGATCCAGCTGGAATTGTTGTAGAGGCAATTAAGGAAGCTAAAGTATATTGTCAAAGTGTAAATAAAGAAATTATTTTTGTTGCTTATGTATTAGGAACTAAAGCAGATAAACAAAATTTTGAAGCTCAAGTTGAACGCTTAGAAAATGAAGGTGTAATTGTTACAAATAGTAACTACCATGCTGCAAAACTATGCATGGATATAGTGGAGGATAGATATGAGTGAGATAAATAAATTATTTAGTTCGGATTTACATGCAATTAATTTGGGAATGGAGTCTTTTAAAGATGATATGATCAAACAAGATATTTCGGCAATACAAGTTAAATGGTCACCTCCTGCAAGAGGAGATAAAAAACTCATTTCATTACTTAATAAATTAATAGACAATGAAGAAATAGATAAAGCGAATGATAAGGTTTATGAGATTCTAATGAGTTCTAAAATGACTTTGGTAGGTGTTGAGCAAGCAATTGATGTTATACCAAACATGGATGAAGATACGATTTTACATGCAGGACCTCCTATTACGTTCGAAAACATGCCAGGTCCTATGAAGGGAGCGGTTATTGGTGCGTTAATCTTTGAAAGAAAAGCAAAAGATGCTGATGAAGCGGTGGCATTAGCTACTTCGGGGAAGATTAAATTTTCTCCTTGTCATGATCATCAAACAGTTGGCGCAATGTCAGGTGTTTTGTCGGCTCACATGATAGTTCATGTTGTTAAAAATGAAACATTTGGAAATTATGCGTTCTCACCTATACATGAAGGATCAGGATATACAGTTCAAAGATATGGATCCTATGATGAAGGAGTAATTGCTCGACTAGATTGGTTAAATCAAGAGTATCGTCCAGCATTGAATGATGCTTTGAAATTGTGTGGTGGAATAGATTCGGGTTCGATTATAGCACAAGCATTACATATGTCGGATGAATGTCACAACAGAAATAAAGCTGGATCATCACTTTTCTATAAGAGTATAGTTCCGTATTTACTACAAACTCCATATGAAAAAGATATCATTTTAAGAGTTTCTGAATTTATTAATAGCAATGAACATTATTTTCTAAGTGTAACAATGGCAACAAGCAAAGCTCAATTGGATGCAGCAAATGGTGTTAAGAACAGTACAATCGTAACAGCATTAGCAAGAAATGGTTATGAGTTTGGAATTAAAATTGCAGGACTTGGAAAAGACTATTGGTTTATTGGGCCAGCGCAAATGGTTGATGGTTTATTCTTCCCAGGATATTCAATTGCAGATTCAAATCCTGACATGGGAGATAGTGCAATTTCAGAAACTGCAGGGTTAGGTGGATTCTCGCTAGGTAATGCACCAGCCATAGTTCAATTTGTTGGTGGAACAGTTGCAGATGCAATTTCTTATGTTAAGAGTATGTATGAAATAACATGGAAAGAAAATAAAAATTATACAATTCCATTTTTGAACTTTAGAGGAACACCTTGTGGAGTAGATATCAGAAAGGTTGTGGAAACGGGAGTGCTTCCAATTATTACTACAGGTATCGCACATAAAGAAAGAGGTAAAGGACAAATTGGTGCTGGTATCGCAAATCCACCAATGGAGTGCTTTACAAAAGCTCTCATAGAGTTTGGAAATCATTTTGAGTAATAAGATGGATAAAAAAAGATTAGTAATTGCACTTGGAGGGAATGCATTAGGAAATTCTCCAGAA
>NZ_JAVWNC010000099.1:0-4507 GCF_036637135.1 Anaerorhabdus sp.
ATTCTTTCTTTACTACAAAGTGGAAAATCAGATGGTATCTCAGGTGCTTTTACAGGTAGCGGAGGATTAAATCTATTTGCCAACACAAAAGAAAGAGGATCAGAGAAAATTATTTCCAATTTAACATTAGGAATTGGAATTCTATTCTTTGCATTAGTTATATTAATGAGAATTATGTAGGAAAGGCCATGTGCCTTTTTTATTTTCAAGAGGAATCAAAAGGAGGTGAGCTCTATGGAAATGACACAATTAAAAGACAAAATACTTACTTTAATTGAAAACAGTAAGTTAGGAACATATGATATTGAAAAACTCGCTAAAGAATTAGATTGTACATCGACGAGTGATTTCATCATGCTTAATAAAACACTAAATCAGTTAGAAGATGATTACATTATCGCAAGAAATCCGAAGAATTTTTTCTTAACGGCAATTCAAGCAGGAATCTATGTTGGGAAAATATCAATCAATCGAAAAGGATTTGGTTTTTTAGACTTAGATGCAAACAACAGTATTTATATTAGCCTGGATGATTTAAAAGGAGCTATGGATAAAGATGAGGTTGTCGTTAAGTTATTTAAAATAGGTAGTAATGAAGGTGAAGTAGTAAAAATATTAACGCGAAATACAGAAGTTTGTATTGGGACTTTTTATGTTCGTAAAACAGGAATTACAGTTGAATTAGATGACGAAAGACTTAAAGGAAGAATAATAGTTAGAAACTTAGCGAAGTTTAGAGTGGTGTCTGGAACTAAAGCTCAGTTCAAAATTATTAAGATACTTAAAAATACGATTGAATTAGAAATAACACAGTTGTTAGGACATCGTGATGATCCGGGAGTAGATGTATTATCTATTTTATTACAACATGATATTCACAATGAATTTCCAGATGAAGCACTAAAACAAGCAGAAGCAATATCACAAGAAGTTTTACCTGAACAAAAAATAGGCAGAAGAGATTGTACAAATATGATTGTGGTTACCATTGATGGTGATGATTCAAAAGACTTTGATGATGCGATAAGTATAGCTGCTGAAGATAAGAACTATCGTTTATGGGTGCATATTGCAGATGTTTCATATTATGTAACTGAGAACTCACCGCTCGATGTAGAAGCAGTAAGTAGAGGAACATCAACGTATGTAACAGATCGTGTTGTACCCATGTTACCACATGTTCTATCTAATGGAATTTGTTCACTGAATCCAAAAGTTGAACGTTTAACAATAACATGTGAAATGTTGATTGATGAGAATGGTGAAGTTACATCATATGAAATCTATCCTTCTTACATTCGCTCAACAGAAAGAATGACATATAATAATGTCAACAAGATATTAGCGAAAGATGAAATTTTATGTCGTAAGTATGAGCATCTTGGAGATCTATTTTTGATGATGGAGAATTGTGCTAAACGTATTCGTAAGAATAGAGAAAAGAATGGTGCAATTGACTTTGATAAAGAAGAAGCAAAAATCATTGTAGATAAAAGTGGCAAGGTACAAGATATTCAATTAAGAGAACGTGGTGAATCAGAACGAATTATTGAAGATTTTATGATTTGTGCAAATGTGACTGTTGCTAAACATATGAAATGGCTAGAGATTCCTTCGTTGTATCGTGTTCATGAACAACCTTTAGCTAAGAAGTTAAGAGAGTTTGCGAAAGTAGCTCTTATTATGGGACATAAGTTCAAAGGGAATATGGAAGATATTCGTCCGCTAGAAGTTCAAAAATGTTTAAATGAGTTTAAAGATGAACCAGAGTTTCCGGTTATATCCACATTGATGTTACGTTCAATGCAAAAAGCAAAGTATGATTCAAAATGTTTAGGACATTTTGGATTGGCTTTAGATGAATATTTGCATTTTACATCACCTATTCGTCGCTATCCTGATTTGATTGTGCATCGTATGTTGCGTAAATATTCATTTAATCAATGTTTAGATGTTAATGAAATTAAGAATGATGAATTGAAGATGGAGAAACTAGGACTTGAAACATCAGAAAGAGAACGAGCTTCAATAGAAGCAGAACGTGATGTTGAAGACATGAAAAAAGCTGAGTTTATGCAAAATAAAATCGGACTTACTTTTGATGCAGTTATTAGTTCTGTAACTAAGTTTGGATTCTTTGTTGAATTACCAAATACAGTTGAAGGTTTAGTTCATGTACAAAGTTTAAATGATGATTATTACCATTATGATGAAACGGGATACCAATTGATTGGTGAAAGAACTGGCACTATCTATAAATTAGGTCAAGAAGTGCGTGTTAAACTTATTGACGCAAATAAAGAAAAACAAACAATCGATTTTATCATCCATAAAGATAAGAAAAAGAAGAAACAACGCTGGATTTAAGTTATAATAAATAAGGGAGTGATTCTTGATGAGTGAAAAAGTTATAGCATTAAATAAAAGAGCAAGTCATGATTACTTTTTAGAGGATCGTTTTGAAGCAGGTCTTGTTTTAGTAGGGACTGAAATCAAATCAATCAGACAAGGTAAAGTACAATTTAAAGATGCCTTCATCTCATTTGTAGATGGAGAAGCATACATTAAAGAAATGCATATTGCTCAATATGATCATGGGAATCAATTTAACCATGATGAAACGCGAGTAAGAAAATTATTATTAAATCGACCAGAAATTCGAAAACTTCAAAATAGTGTGAAACTAAAGGGATATACAGTTGTACCAACACGTATGTATTTGAAGAATGGTCGTGCCAAAGTAGAGATTGCTCTTGCAAAAGGAAAAGCGCTCTATGATAAGCGCAATGATGATAAGATTAGAACTGCAAAAAGAGAAATGGAAAAAGCAACTAAACTTCGTTAAATCTTTTTGTGAAGTGTAAACTCATTTTTATGATAATCCAATATACCCTCTTGTTTCATTGATGATAATTCGCTAGAACAAGCACTGCGGTCAATGGATAAATAGTCGGCTAATTCCTGACGATTAAATGGAATTGTAAAATGAGAACTCTTGTTTCGAATAGCTTCACTCGATAAATATGAATATAATTTTTCACGAATTGAACGCTTGGTTAAGTGTTCAATTTTTTTTGATAGTGTTAAATTTTTGCGAGTGAGTTCCATAAGCAAAAGCTGAATAAATTTCTGTTTTAATGGGTTTAGTTTCTTTGTATCGAAAATAGAATCTGGATGTATGAGTAATATATGAGAATCTTGTGTTGCGATTACTTGTAAAGGTACAGTGGATATTTTTGCCAAAGCAAACACTTCACCAAATGTATCTCCTTCATTTAATTCAGTAAGAATACTTTTGTTTCCAAAGAAATCACAACTTGATATTTGTAATGATCCAGATATGACAATACCAATGTTTGTAATTTGATCGCCTTGATTATACAATATTGTATTCTTTTTATAATATACTTCTTGTGTATCAAGTAATGCTAAAAGTTCAGGTATTGTATTAAAATCAATGCCATTAAATAATTTTATCTTTTGGTAACAATCTTTAGAAATTTTCATTCGTTTTTTATTTCGTTGTAAAAACAACGTACTTTCTAAACTCATTCTATTATAATCAATTTATGAATACAAGGAGGACGTTAAAATGAAAAGAAGAATCATAACAATTGATGAAGATAAATGTAATGGATGTGCAGCATGTGCAATCGCATGTCATGAGGGTGCAATAGGGATGGTAAATGGGAAAGCGAAGTTGTTAAGAGATGATTATTGTGATGGACTGGGGGATTGTTTGCCAACCTGTCCAACAGGTGCTATCTCATTTGAAGAAAGAGAAGCACTTGCTTATGATCATGAAGCTGTTCAAGCCAATATGAAAGTAAAAGAAGAACCATTACCTTGTGGATGTCCTGGAACACATTCCAAAATGATAACACCAAAAGTAAATATACAAGGAGAAACAAGTTTGCAAAGTGAGTTGATGCAATGGCCAGTTCAAATCAAACTAGTTCCAATTCATGCTCCCTATTTTGATGGATGTAAATTATTAATTGCCGCAGATTGTACAGCATATGCCTATGCAAATTTCCATCATGATTTCATTAAGAATCATGTCACAATTATTGGTTGTCCAAAATTAGATATGGAAGATTACAGTGAAAAATTAACTGCGATTATCAGAGATAATGATGTTCAAGAAGTAAAGGTTGTTCGTATGGAAGTTCCATGTTGCGGTGGTATTGAACAAGCTACAAAACAAGCACTAAAGAACAGTGGTAAATTTATTCCATGGCAAGTAGTAACGATTTCTACAAATGGTGAAATACGATAGAATAAAATTAGAAGTACTGATGAAAAAGGAGGACACAATGAAAATCAAAATAAATGACGGTTGCATAGGTTGTGGTATGTGTACAACAATCTGTCCAGATGTATTTAGAATGAATGATGAAGGATTAGCTGTAGTAATGATAGAAAACCCAATCGGTTTTGAAAAAGAAACTGCGGATGCTAAAGATAGTTGTCCAGTACAAGTTATCGAAATTAATGAATAAACATA
>NZ_JAVWNC010000100.1:0-4406 GCF_036637135.1 Anaerorhabdus sp.
CGTGAACGTGCTGGATTTGAAGTGCGTGACGTTCATAACTCTCACTATGGTCGTATTTGTCCAATTGAAACACCTGAAGGACCAAACATCGGGTTGATTTCAAACTTAACAACATATGCTCGTATCAATGAATACGGATTTATACAAACACCTTATCGTATTGTTAAAAAGGGTGGAATTGTAACTGATGAAGTTGTTTATTTATCAGCGGATGAAGAAAATGATTATATTATTGCGCAAGCGAATGAAGTAGTTGATGGTACATTACATGGCGATCAAATCGTTGCACGTAAAGCTGGAGAAACAGTTATGGTTAATATCGAAGATATTGAACTTGCTGACGTTTCGCCAAAACAAATCGTATCAGTTGCTACTGCTTGTATTCCATTCTTGGAAAACGATGATGCGTCTCGTGCTCTTATGGGTGCCAACATGCAACGTCAAGCAGTACCTCTATTAAATCCTCATTCACCATATGTAGGAACAGGTATTGAACACCGTATCGCAGCTGACTCAGGTTCGGCATGTGTTGCAACAGGTGATGGTCTTGTTACTTATTGTGATGCTCAAAAAGTTGTTGTTAGTGAAAAAGATGGTGAGAAGATTTATGATCTTCAAAAATTCCGTCGTTCAAATGCTGGTACATGTATCAACCAAAGACCTATCGTTAAGACAGGTGAAAGAGTTGAACGTGGTGATATCTTAGCTGATGGACCTTCTATGCAAGATGGAGAATTAGCATTAGGACAAAACGTTACAATCGCATTCATGACATGGCATGGTTATAACTATGAAGATGCTATCATCATGTCTGAGAGAATGGTTAAAGATGATGTTTATACATCTATCCATATTGAAGAATATGACATCGAATGTCGTGAAACAAAACTAGGACCTGAAGAAATCACTCGTGATATTCCAAACGTGTCTGAAAATGCTTGTCGTCACTTAAATGAACGCGGTATCGTAATGATTGGTGCTGAAGTTAAAGAAGGTGACATCCTTGTTGGTAAAGTAACTCCAAAAGGACAAAGTGAAGTTTCACCAGAAGAAAAACTATTATTAGCGATCTTTGGAGAAAAATCTCGTGAAGTTCGTGATAACTCATTAAAAGTACCTCATGGTGGTGCTGGTATTGTTCATTCAGTGCGTGTATTCAAACGTAGTGAAGGACATGAATTACCTCCAGGAGTTAATGAAGTAGTTAAAGTATATATCGTTCAAAAACGTAAAATCTCTGAAGGAGATAAGATGGCTGGACGTCATGGTAACAAAGGGGTTATTTCTAAGATTCTTCCACAAGAAGATATGCCATATATGGCAGATGGAACACCAGTTGATATCATGTTAAATCCATTCGGAGTACCTTCACGTATGAACATCGGGCAAGTACTTGAAATCCATTTAGGATTTGCAGCTAAGAAATTAGGTGTTAAGTTCGCTACTCCAGTATTTGATGGAATCAGTAATGAAGAATTAAAATCAATTATGGAAGAAGCTGAATGTACTACTGATGGTAAACAAGTTCTATTTGATGGTAGAACTGGTGAACAATATGATGAACGTATCTCAGTTGGTGTAATGTATATGATTAAACTTGCGCACATGGTTGACGATAAGTTACATGCTCGTGCTACAGGTCCATATAGTTTAGTTACTCAACAACCTTTAGGTGGTAAAGCACAAAACGGTGGACAAAGATTTGGAGAAATGGAAGTTTGGGCATTAGAAGCATATGGTGCTGCACATACACTTCAAGAAATCTTGACAGTTAAATCAGATGATATTAACGGACGTACAAAAACATATGAATCAATTATTAATGGTAAAGAACTTCCAGAACCTGGAATGCCTGAATCATTTAGAGTATTAAAACATGAGTTCCAAGCTTTAGCTATTGACGTTAAGATGTTAGACGAAAATGGTTCAGAAGTTGACATGAGAAAAGTGGAACAAGAAGAAATCAATGAAGTCGTTGGATTTGAAAATATTGTTACTGATACAGAAGGATTGACTATTCAAAGTGAAGATGAAATCCCTGAAGCTGCAGAAGTAGGATTCGACATGGACGACATGGATTAAGGAGGGTGCGAAAATGGCAGGAATAAATAAATTTTCAGCAATTCAAGTTGGATTGGCATCACCTGAGAGAATCTTAGAATGGTCTTATGGAGAAGTTAAGAAACCTGAAACGATCAACTATCGTTCTCAAAAACCAGAACGTGATGGATTGTTCTGTGAGAAGATTTTCGGACCATCAAAGGACTGGGAATGTTATTGCGGTAAATACAAAAAAGTAAGATATAAAGGTGTAGTCTGCGACCGTTGTGGAGTAGAAATTACAAAAGCATCTGTACGTCGTGAAAGAATGGGACACATTCAATTAGCGGCACCAGTTGCGCATATCTGGTACCTACGTGGAATTCCTTCACGTATGAGCTTACTTTTAAATATCACTCCAAAACAATTGGAAGAAGTTGTATATTTCGTATCTTGGGTTGTAACTGATCCAGGTGATACGAAATTAGATTACAAACAAGTTATTTCAGAACGTGAATATCGTGAAAGCACTGCAGTATATGGTCCTGGATCATTTAAAGCTCAAACTGGTGCTGAAGCTATTCAAACATTACTTCAACAAGTTAATCTTGATGCAGAACATAAAATTGTTATTGCTGAACTTGAAGGTGCAACAGGAGACAAACGTAAGAAATTAATCAAACGTTTAGAAACTGTAAATGCATTCTTAAATTCAGATAACCAACCTGAGTGGATGATACTTTCAGTATTACCAGTAATTCCACCAGATTTACGTCCTATGCTTCAACTTGATGGTGGACGTTTTGCAACATCTGATTTAAATGATTTATATCGTCGTGTTATTACTCGTAATAACCGTTTAAAGAAATTATTAGAACTTGGTACACCAGCAATTATCGTACAAAATGAAAAACGTATGTTACAAGAAGCTGTTGACGCATTAATTGATAATGGTCGTCGTAGTAAACCAATTACTGGAGCTGGAGGACGTGCATTAAAATCTCTATCTCATAGTTTAAAAGGTAAACAAGGACGTTTCCGTCAAAACTTACTTGGTAAACGTGTTGACTATTCAGGACGTTCAGTTATCGCTGTAGGACCAGATTTGAAAATGTATCAATGTGGTATTCCTCGTGAAATGGCAATCCAATTGTTTAAACCATTCGTTATTAACGAAATCGTTAACCAAGGTATTGCAGGTACACGTAAGACTGCTGAAAAATTAATTGATCGTCAAGATGCTCGTGCTTGGGATGTGGTTGAACAAGTAATTGATAACCATCCAGTATTCCTTAACCGTGCACCTACACTTCACCGTTTAGGTATTCAAGCATTTAAACCTAAGTTGGTTGAAGGACGTGCTATTCGTCTTCATCCATTAGTATGTACAGCATTTAATGCTGACTTCGATGGTGACCAAATGGCTGTCCATTTACCATTAAGTGAAGAAGCTCGTGCTGAAGCTGAAATCTTGATGCTTGGTTCAAACAACATCCTTGGTCCAAAAGATGGTAAACCAATCGTTACTCCTTCTCAAGACATGGTGCTTGGTAACTTCTACTTGAACATGGAAGAAACTTCTGAAGAATTCCATGAAAAAGCTGATTTAATTGAAGCATTAGGCGATTTTGAAACAGCTGAAATGTGGAGAAGATTTGGAGACAATGAAGGCCACGTATTCAAAGATGTTAATGAAGTATTTATGGCATATGACAATAAGGTTGTCCATTTACATACTCGTATTGCTATTCCAGGTAAAGCTTTAGATAGAGACTGCTTCACTGAACAACAAAGAAATTCATATTTAATCACTACTGTAGGTAAGATTATCTTCAATGAAATTTTCCCTAGTGATTTCCCGTTCATTAATAGAGTTTCTAAGACTGCATTACAAGCAACTCCTGATTCTGATTTCTTACCTATGGGATCAAATATCAAGGAAGAAATTAAGGCTAGACCTTTAAATGCAGAGTTCAAGAAGAAAGATTTAAGTAACGTAATCGCAGAAGTATTTAATCGTTATCGTACAGAAGGTTCAAGTGACATTCTGGATAAGATTAAAGACATGGGATTTAAATATTCAACAGTTGCGGGTATGACAGTATCTCTTGCAGATATTAACGTTGCCCCAGATAAACAAAGATATGTAGAAGAAGGTAAACGCCAATCAGCAGTGCTACAAGCATTATTGAAACGTGGACGTTTAACTCCAGCAGAATGGGAAAGACATTTCTCTAAACTTTGGGATGATATCAAGAGTGAAATCGGACGTAAAGTTATGGAATCTCTTCCTCGTATGAATCCAATCAACATGATGGCTGTATCAGGTGCCCGTGGTAACGCGTCTCACTTTACTCAGCTTGCAG
>NZ_JAVWNC010000101.1:0-4374 GCF_036637135.1 Anaerorhabdus sp.
TAGTCGTAAGTTTTGAATTAGATAAAGGATATTTATTGAATATTCATGCTTTGTCACAAGGAGATCTAGTTCAAACTTATACAGATATATTAGTTGGTGATGCAGCAACTTCGAAGGCAGCAGCGGAGAGAATTGGTAATGATTTAATTTTAAACTATTATTACATAAATGATCAAAATCAACCTGTATCGTTAATGACATCAGGGGAAAATGGTACACCCATTCCATTAATGAAAAATAAACACTGGGTTGGCTATATGAATTATATTGAAGGTGGTATAACAAATACATTAACAGGAACTGTACAAGGAACATCACTAGGTGCAGTGATACCAGATAATAAATTATGGAAAACAGCTACTAATCCCGAAACTGGAACAGTTAGTTCAGGTTGGTTAAATGATGCAAAGGGAAAAACCGTATATGTAGATATTGTTGTTGTTTATAATGGGAATATTTCTAAAACAACTACATCATTAAATATTCCATTAGATCAAGCTAAGATACAAGTTACTGAAGAAGAAAGTTTAGATCAAGCAATAAATGAAGATGATGCTTTGCTTCAAAGTGATGCGGATAATAACTCATCAGAGACTGAATCAAGCGATGATAATCAAAAAAATGAAGAATTAAATGAAAGTGTAGAAAGTTAACAGTATTATGGAAAATCATAATTTAATTGAACAAGTTTATCAAATGTCAGGCTTATTATATCTTTCAGACTTAACTTTTAGGAAAGAATGGGTCAAAGTTGTTAACGATATGATTGAACAAAATGAAGTAAAAAAATATTGTTGGAGTGAGTGGGAAGAATTCTTTAGGTATGTAAATAGTAGAAATTCGTTTGATGAAAATGATGAAATGCTACAAAAAATAAAATCACATTTTGAATTAGAAATAATGAAATAACAAAGAAAAAAGATATAGAAAAATCACATTTATAGAGTTAACATCCATGAAAAATGTTAAACATAAAATGTGATTTTTTATTATGCAATATGAAGAAATAATTCAATTATGTATTTATTCAAATTCACATCATTATGCGAAATCATGTGATTTTGAATATAAAAATAAAAATATTTTTTTAAAACCAGTACATTGTATCAAGAGTTATAAGTAGGCATTGTTACTAGACTTGCTAATAATTTATTATAACTGAATTAGGTATCTGACAAGTATAGAGAATAATGAGATAATCACATTAATTGACCATATAAATATCGGGTGTTAGAGTGAATTTATCGATAGAGAAGTATGAAATTTGATTGCAATGATGCAAAATATTTATTCATTTCAAAATTCTCTACGGACTTCAATAATATAAATCTTGTTAACAAATACGGAAGTGGGGTGAAGGTGCTCAACAAGAAGAATAGTTATTGAGGATTATCGAGATTTACCCAAAAAGGAGCATAAAAAATATGTTACATTTCAAGAAATTATTTAACAAAGACTCAAAGAGTCAAACACCAAATTTAGCAGTATTTACAGAGGATACAAACTTCCCAAAGAATAAGTTAAATGAGGAATCAATCCCTGCAGAAGTTGCTTACAGATTAATTAGTGATGAATTAATTGATGAAGGTAATGCTAGACAAAACTTGGCTACATTCTGTCAAACATATATGGAGCCAGAAGCTACAAAGTTAATGTCTGAATGTCTTGCAATTAATGCAATCGATAAATCTGAGTATCCAAAGATGACCGAAGTAGAAAATTATTGTGTTAATATTCTCGGAGACATCTGGCACGCACCAAGTGATGGTACAACATTAGGAACATCAACAGTAGGATCATCTGAAGCATGTATGCTTGGTGGTCTTGCAATGAAATTCAAATGGCGTGAAGAAGCAGAAAAAGCAGGCATTGATATTCATGCGAAAAAACCTAATTTAGTTATTTCTTCAGGATACCAAGTATGTTGGGAAAAATTCTGTGTTTATTGGGACATCGAAATGAGAGAAGTTCCACTTGATGAACAACACATGAGTTTGAACATCGACAAAGTATTAGATTACGTGGATGACTACACAATCGGTGTAGTTGGTATTCTAGGAATTACTTATACAGGAAAGTTTGATGACATCAAGGCTTTAGATAAGCTTATTGAGGAATATAATAAGACAGCTAAAGTTAAAATCGGAATTCACGTTGATGGTGCATCTGGTGCAATGTTTGCTCCATTTGTACACCCAGAAATTGAATGGGATTTTAGCTTAAAGAACGTTCGATCAATCAGTACTTCAGGTCACAAATATGGATTAGTATATCCAGGTGTTGGTTGGGTTTTATGGAAAAACCAAGAATTCTTACCAAAGAATTTAATCTTCTATGTTAACTACTTAGGTGGTGAACAACCAACAATGGCTATTAACTTCTCACGTTCAGGAAGTCAAATAATTGGTCAATACTACATCTTCATGAGATATGGTTTAAGTGGATTGAAAACTATCCAAACACATACTCGTGATTTAGCAGTAAGTATTACAAAAGAAATTGAAAAGATGGGAATCTTTGAAATTTATAATGATGGTGATAATGTACCGGTAATTTGTTACCGTTTAAAGAATCCAGAAAATCATAAATGGACTCTATATGAATTAGCAGATCGTTTGGCAATGAAAGGATGGCAAGTTCCAGCTTATACATTACCAGCTAATTTACAAAACACAGTTATTCAAAGATTCGTTATTCGTGCCGATTTCTCTGGTGCAATGCGTGATGCATTAATTCAAGATTTAACAATGGCAATTGATTATCTAGAAAAAAACACTCACTCTGATACAGCAGGTAAAAAATTAACAGGAAAACAAGGATTCACACACTAGGAGTGAAAAGAGAGGAGATCTAATATGTCTAACAAAAACCCAGTTAGTACCAAAAAACATTTAACATTATTTGGATTCTTTGCCTTAACAGCAACGATGGTAATGACTGTATATGAATATCCAACATTTGCTTCATCTGGATTATCATTGGTGTTCTATTTAATTGTAGGTGGTCTATTCTGGTTCTTGCCAGTAGCACTATGTGCAGCTGAAATGGCAACAGTAAAAGGATGGGATACAGGAGGTGTATACTCTTGGTCCGGAAATATCCTTGGAGAAAAATGGGGCTTTGCCAATATATTCTTCCAATGGTTCCAAATCACAGTTGGATTTGTAACAATGATTTATTTCATACTAAGCGCATTGTCTTATGTATTGAATTGGGCACCACTTAACAGTGACCCAATGGTAAGATTCTTTGGAGTTCTTATCATATTCTGGGCTTTAACTTTCTCACAATTTAAAGGGACTAAGTTAACAGCCAAAATTTCTAAAATAGGATTTAGTATTGGTATTTTAATTCCAGCAGTAGTCTTATTCGTTCTTGCTATCGCATATTTTGCAACAGGTGGTAAGAGTAGTATGTCGCTTGAATTAAGTTCATTAATCCCAGATTTTTCTAAAGTAAATACGCTTGTCGTATTCGTGTCATTCATTTTAGCTTATGCAGGTATTGAAGCATCAGCGTCACATGCAAATGAAATGACAAATGTAAAACGTGATTATCCATTAGCAATAATTGGATTGGTTATATTAGCAGTAATTTTAAATACAATTGGTGGTATCTCAATTGGTGCAGTAGTTCCTGCAGCTAAATTAGGTTTATCAACAGGAGTATTGCAAGGTTATAGCGGATTATTAGCACACTTTGGTAAAGGATTAGATTGGGTAGTAAGAATCATCGCATTACTAATTGCAGGTGGTGTTATTGCCGAAGTATCAGCATGGGTTGTAGGACCTTCTTGGGGAATGCAAGTTGCTGGTAAACAAGGTCTATTACCAAAAGCATTATCAGAAACAAATAAAGAAGGCGTTCCAACTAAGTTCTTATTACTTCAAGGTTTAATCGTAACAATTTGGACAGCCATCTTAACTTTTGGTGGAGGTGGTAACAATAACTTATCATTCTTCACAGCAATTTCATTGACTGTAGTTATCTACATCATTGCATACATCATTTTCTTTGTTGCATACATCGTGCTTGTATTGAAACATGACAATTTGCCAAGAGCATTCCAAATTTCTAAGAGTAAAGCAATTCGTTTATTCTTTGGATTCTCAGGATTGATTTTATCAATCATCGCATTCGGTATTTCGTTTATACCTCCATCACAATTGTCAGGTCCAGGTGTATCAACAACTTATTTAACAATTCTCTCAGTTAGCTTTGTTGTTACATTGTTTATTCCATTCGTTATTTACCACTTCATGAGAAAGAAAAACCCACTTCCAGCTGGACAAAAAATGCCAGTGTTAAGTGATGGTAGTGATGAATAGAATTAGCTGAAGAATTTGGCGGTGATTAATTTCACCGCTTTTTATT
>NZ_JAVWNC010000102.1:0-4047 GCF_036637135.1 Anaerorhabdus sp.
GTTTTTTTAGTTGTTTTGGTTCTAATTTTAAGCTCGTGCTCAAAAGAAAGAAATCCAATTGAGTTATCAAATGTTTCTTATGATGGTTGTATTGCAATAGGCAAGGATCTAATGGCAAGTACTAGTGATTTGGATCAATTCGCGATATATAATGATTTTATTTATTCTTTTCAACGCTTCGACAAAACGGTAGTAGGCTTGAGGTTCTTGTCAAATGTACCTGATGTAACATTACCAGATGGTTTATTGATGGATAGGAAAGAAAAAGTGATTGTGCAAACTAAAGCTCCAAAATATGAAAAGATAATTGAGTCATTTCCGGAATTTGGAATAAAATCATTAGATTCATTTATCAATAAAGCCGATAAAAATACAGGTGTTTTGTATTCTTTTATAAATGAACCTAACCAATGCGTTCTTCATATGGCAATATATCGACCTTTATCTACAAATCGTGCTGAAATTTTAAATGAAATTGTAGATGAGATTCATTCGATGGGTTATCAAGAATCACCTGAAGGATTAGAAGGTTCTTATTCATTTGAATTCGGTGATTACGCCTTATCTGTTGCGCCAAAGGGTAATGGAATTATCGTTCAATACGTATTTAGCATAAACAGATGAATGTAAATATTTTCATTTGTTTGTAAAACTTTACATTTATGTATTGACATTTTACTAGAATGTAGGTAAACTTTAAAACATCGAAGAGAAAGAGTAGTACTCTGCTGGAAACTTTATTAGAGAGCCCTGTTAGGTGAAAGAGGGAATGAGGAAGGTAGACGAAACGAGCTTTTGAGATTCATCGTATGTTAGTAAGATGGATGTGAGCCTGCATTAAAGGAAAGTGATTTAGTTTTTTAAGTGAAGCTAAATAAGCAGAGTGGTACCGCGGAAATTTTTCGTCTCTATATGTAAATATAGAGGCGTTTTTTATTTGATTTAAAGTTTTGGGAGGAATGAATGATGAAAATAATAGGGTGGTTAAAGCGACGACGAAGTTGCATAACCGTTAAGTAATAAAGCAAAGAAACTAATAAGAGGAGAAAGAAAATGAAAAAATTAGGAATTATGTTACTAGCGATGCTAGTGTTAGCTGGATGTTCAAGTAAACCAGCAGAAGCAACACCAAGTACAGATCCAACAGAAACACCAGCAACAACAGAAACTGCAGCATGGACAGAAACATTAGTTCAAGATGGTATTATCTCAATTGGAGTATCTCCGGATTATCCACCATATGAAACATTAGACACATCAAATCAAATGGTAGGATTTGATATTGATTTCATGAATTTAATTTTAGATACAATTAACAAAGAGGGTTCGGATCTTAAGATTGAATGGGTACAAATGGATTTCTCAACAATCATCTCAGCAATCCAAATGGAACAAGTTGATTTAGGAGTTTCTGGATTCACATATGATAAAGATCGTGATGTATTATTCTCAACACCTTACACTGAAAGTGCAGCTGTTGTGGTAGTAAATCCAGATAGTGACATCAAATCGTTAGATGATTTAAAAGGAAAAGTTCTTGCGGCTCAACTTGGTTCAACAGGAGAAGTTGCGGCTAAAAATGTTGAAGGAGCAGAAGTGAATAGTATCAACAATGTAAATATCATGATGGAATCATTAAAGAACAATGCATATGATGCAGTAATTATTGATAAACCAGTTGCGGAAAACTATGTTAAGAATGCAGGCTTCGTTATGTTAGAAGAACCTATTCAAGATGATGATACATATATTATTGCGAAAACAGGAAACACAGCTTTAATGGATAAAATCAATGCAGTAATCGAACAAGTAAAACAAACAGAAGCTTATCAAGAATTATTAACAAAATGGGAATTGAATTAAAATGACTTTGGGGGACATGCTTACATTAGAAAATCTTAGATATTTGCTAAACGGGGCAATGATGTCTTTGTTTATCGCACTATGCACATTTACATTTGGAACAATATTAGGTGTAATTGGCGCTGCAATGAAAATATCTAAAAGCAAATTATTACAATGGATTGCGAAGATTTATGTGGACTTTATTCGTGGGACACCAATGTTGTTACAAATCTTGTTCTTGTATTTGGGATTTCCTTTAATTTATAAGATGGTTACAGGTAGTTTCATTCGTGTAAATCCATATGTAATTGGGATTATCGCAATTAGTATAAACAGTGGTGCTTATGTTACTGAATTAATTCGTGGAGGAATACAATCCATTGATAAAGGTCAATGGGAAGCATGTCAAACTTTGGGGCTACCTTATGGATTGACAATGAGGAAAATTATTCTTCCTCAAGCATTTAAAAATGTATTGCCACCACTTGTATCAGAGTTTATTATGCTAATTAAAGATTCATGTTTAATCTCGACAATAGGTGCAGTAGAGTTACTACAAGGAGCACAAATATTAGGAGCTCGTTACTACAATTATGTTGTGTTCTTAGTTGTTGCGTCGATCATCTATTTGATTATGACAAGTGTAGTTTCTTACTTTGCGGATAAACTAGAAAAGAGGTTAGCGACAAATGATTAAAGCTACGAATTTAGTAAAAACATTTGGTAAAGTTAAAGCATTAGATGATGTTTCAATAGAAATTCAAAAGGGTGAAATTGTTTGTTTGATTGGACCAAGTGGAAGTGGTAAAAGCACCTTATTAAGAGCAATAAAGGGATTAGAAGAAGTTGAACAAGGGGAAATTTATATTGATGGTGAAAAGTTTGATAAAAAGAATGTGAGTCAACAAAATAAAATGGGATTTGTATTTCAACATTTCAATTTATTTCCGCATTTATCTGTGCTTGAAAACTTGACTCTATCTCCGATAGAAGTATTAAAGATGAGTAAAACTGAAGCTGATTCTTTGGCAAAAGAATTACTT
The DNA here is from genome assembly GCF_036637135.1 of Anaerorhabdus sp. Classification (GTDB taxonomy): domain Bacteria; phylum Bacillota_I; class Bacilli_A; order Erysipelotrichales; family Erysipelotrichaceae; genus Anaerorhabdus. Next base: position 2,889 of record NZ_JAVWNC010000102.1, read on the forward strand.
ATAAAAGTTGGTTTAGAAGATAAGATTGGTGCTTATCCCAATCAATTATCGGGGGGTCAAAAACAACGTGTGGCAATCGCTCGTTCACTAATGATGAATCCTGAATTTATGTTGTTTGATGAACCGACATCAGCACTAGATCCTGAAATGGTGTGTGAAGTACTTAAGGTAATGCAAGATTTAGCGGAGCAAGGAATGAGTATGATTGTTGTAACTCATGAAATGGGATTTGCTAAAAAGTTATCTTCAAGAATTTTATTTCTAGAAGAAGGAAAAATAGTTGAAGAGAGTAGTCCTGCAACATTCTTCGAGAATCCAAAAACAGATCGTGCTAAAGAATTTTTAGAAAAGATTACTTATCTCCAATAGCGTGCAGATAAAAAGAGGTGTAGCGTACAAAAGTACAAAACACCTCTTTTAGTTTGCGATTAATTACTTATCTAATTCCCATACAACAATCTCACCAGTATTGGCATCAATAGTTATATCGTATTCAGATTTACCAGAGTTAATCTCTATATCGTAAACAATGCGTCCGTGATCATCGTCTAATTCGTATTTTGTGATTTTAGCATTTGGTTCTTTATCTAAAATAATTTTTTCTATATCATCAAATGCTAAGGATACTGAATATTCGGAACCATTTACATCAACCGTAGCGCCAGTTTCACCATCGTATTGTGTTGCGGCAGATGTTGCATCTGGAGTTACAATAGGGGTAGGTGTTAAAGTGGGCGTAGGTGTTGGTGTTTTTGGTTCTGTATTAGTAGAACAACCAGCAAGAAACAAAATGAGGGATGTAAGTATTACTATCTTTTTCATAACGATTCTCCTTTATCTTCATTCTAAAAGATAGGGTTAATATAGACAACTTATATGCTCATATTCAAGGGTGAAAAGATGTTCTGCTATTTTCACACAAAATCTGTCTTCTTTTAGTTGATTTGAATAATTTAGTAATGCAGTAATTTTATTAATAAACAAGTTGTGAAAAGTCTTTTGACTGCCCTGAAGTGAAGTAAACTATTATCAAGGTATTCCATATAATGAAATAATACCTTGATTTTTGTTGACTAGATAGAGGTAATAGTCTATAATACACATGTTATCAATATACCATAGACAGCAACGGCCTAGTGCTTAATCAGGTTGCCGAGGT
>NZ_JAVWNC010000103.1:0-3691 GCF_036637135.1 Anaerorhabdus sp.
TTTAAAGGCTTTTTAGTAAGATATTTATTGACTGAGAATAGGTTTATATGCTATACTCCCTATGTTATATGCCCTCAATGGGGTCTATAACCGCTCAACAAAGGGATTTAAGTGCAATTTGCCCCCTTATCTTGGCGAGTCTACAGATTCATTAAAAAAAAGAGTAGGAGGTGCATGGAATGTACGCAGTTATCGAAACAGGTGGAAAACAACTACGTGTTGAAGAAGGACAAACAATTTACGTTGAAAAATTAGAAGTTGAAGCAGGTGCTGAAGTTGTAATTGACAAGGTGGTAGCTTTCTCAAACGGTTCAATTAAAGTTGGAACTCCATATTTAGACGGAGCAAAAGTAACTTGTAAAGTTGAAAAACAAGGTAAAGCTAAGAAAATAGTTATTTACAAATACAAGTCTAAAAAAGGTTCTTCTCATCGTAAACAAGGTCACAGACAACCATATACAAAATTGGTTGTTGAAAAAATCGAGGCTTAATTATGATTAAGATTTGTATTCAAACACAAAATGAAAAAGTCATAAGTTTGAATATTAAAGGACATGCCGAGTACAAAGAGTATGGTGAAGATACAGTGTGTGCAGGAGTCAGCAGTATTGCGATTGGCTTATTAAACGCATTGGACTTACTTAATGCTGAATGTACTTGTTCAATGGACAACAACAAAATCTCGGTTCTTGTAAATAATAGAGACAATGAACAAACACAAATTATTTTAAAAACTGGAATTATCCAGTTAGAAACAATCCAAGAAAGCTATGAGGCTTTCATAAAATTAAGTAAACAGGAGGTGTAAAACCATGAAGTTTAGATTAGATATTCAGTTCTTCGCTTCGAAAAAAGGGGTAGGTTCAACTAAGAATGGACGTGACTCACAATCAAAGCGTTTAGGCTCTAAAAAAGCAGATGGTCAATTTGCGTCAGCAGGTTCTATCTTATATCGTCAACGTGGTACAAAAATTCACCCAGGTACAAATGTTGGCCGTGGTGGTGATGATACTTTGTTCGCAAAAGTTGATGGTATCGTTAAATTTGAACGTTTAGGAAAAGACAAAACTAAAGTTTCTGTCTATCCACAAGCTTAGTAAATGATCCCCAGGAATTGGGGATTTTTATTTCTTTGAAGGAGGGTCTGTATGTTTATTGATCGCGTCAAATTAAAATTAAAATCGGGTAATGGAGGCAATGGACTTGTCGCATTTCGCCGTGAGAAATATGTTCCTTTAGGAGGACCAGCAGGAGGAGATGGAGGAAAAGGAGGAAGTATCATTTTTGAAGTAGATACTAATAAATCAACTTTACTTGATCTTCGTTTTAATCGTCTTATCAAAGCTCAACCTGGTGGTAATGGACGTGGTAATAAAATGCATGGTCCAGATGCAGATGATGTAGTGATTAAAGTTCCACAAGGAACAATAATCAAAGATGCTGAAACAGGCGGATTATTGGCAGATCTTATTAAACCTGACCAACGTGCAATAATTGCTCAAGGTGGTAAAGGTGGAAGAGGAAACTGGCATTTTGCGACTGGTAGAAACAATGCACCTGATTATGCAGAACTTGGTGATGAAGGTGAAACAAAAGATGTTACAATCGAACTTAAACTTTTAGCTGATGCTGGGTTAGTTGGTTTTCCATCTGTTGGAAAATCGACACTTTTATCAGTGGTAAGTAAAGCGAGACCAGAAATTGCAGAATATCATTTTACAACAATCACACCAAATTTAGGTGTTGTTCAAGTAAGTGATGGACGTAGTTTCGTTATGGCTGATTTACCAGGTTTAATTGAAGGTGCAAGTGAAGGTAAAGGTTTAGGACATCAATTTTTAAGACACATTGAGCGTTGTCGAGTATTGGTTCATATAATTGATATGGGAAGTAATGATGGTAGAGATCCTGTAGAGGATTTCCGTATCATCAATAAAGAACTTGAACAATATCATTTACGTTTATTAGAAAGACCACAAGTTGTTATTGCGAATAAAATGGATTTGGAACCAGCCGAGGAAAATCTTAAAAGATTTAAAGAAGCTTATCCAGATATTGAAATATTCCCAACAATCACAATTATTCATGAAGGCTTAGATAGTGCTTTATATCGCGTAGCTGACTTATTAGCGGTTACACCTGATTTCCCAATAACTGGGGAAGAAGAAACACAAGAAGGAGTCTTATTCAAATACAAGCCAAAAGGACCAGACTTTACTGTTCATAACTTAGGAAATGGACAATGGCGCCTTGAAGGTAAGCGTGTTGAACGTTTATTCGCTTCGATTGATTTTGAAAAAGAAGAAGATGTATATCGTTTTGCATCAACCCTTAAGAAAATTGGTGTTGATGATGCATTAAGAGATGCAGGTGCAAAAGAAGGCGATATTATATTCTTAAATGATTTCCAATTTGATTATGTAGAATAACTCACGAATGTGAGTTTTCTTTTTGGTTATTTGGAAAGAGTTGTAGAAAGAAATTTGTTATAATACGCATGAGGTGTTAATATGAAACCACAAACATTTAAATCAATGTGCATTGCGTTTATTGTATTTACGATTGTAAATGCTATTACAATTACAATGGCATTCAATGATATTTATTTTGGACCTAATAAAATCCATTTTCTAGAAATACAAGGAGGATTTTGGTTATATCTAATTTGTATTATATTATTAGTTACAATTGTTACATTTGTTTTAATTCAAAAGTATAGAAAAATTAAATTTGAAGATATTCAATCATTTAAAGAATCAATTATTCGCTATAAATGGTGGGTTATTTTTATCTATATTGGATTAGTTATATTACTAATTTTAAATTACTCAGTTGCAATATTTTTAGTACCCATTGTGTTGATGGTTTTAAACCCGTGGACATTTTTAATTTTACTTTGTTTTTTAATGTGATAAATCACTTTTATTGAAAAATAGAGTACTCAGTGATATTGTCAAATTAGGGTAGGTAGAGTTCTTATCCTTAGACCAGAATGACTAAGAGGTGAATTAAATGAAAAAAGTTATTATCGTTACACTAAAAGTTTTAGCAGTATTATTTTTAGTATTTGGTATTGTTGCATCTATTGGCTTATCAACAATGTCGATGCGAGGTATGATGAGATATTTCAGTGAACCATACTTTAATATGACAGCTTTTGTATCGACGCTTTTCCTAACACTTCTAACGAGTGCTTCACTTTATGGTTTTGCAGTTTTGATTGAGATTCAAGATGAAAGTCTCGAGATGTTAAAAAGTTTATCACTTACGATGACTCATCAAACTGAATTGATTACAAAAATTAAACATGAAATATCAGAAACATGTGATGCGTGCATTGAAGATCGTGAAATGGAAAAGAGTATTGTGAATGCGATGAAATATTCCGAAAAAGCGGATGATTTAGATGATGATGCGACAGTGATTGAAGAAGTAGAAATTATGGAAGATATACAGCCAAAATAACCTAAATTTTTATGAAGTTAAGGGGAAAGAAAGAGAAATCTTTCTTTTTCTTTGCCGTATAGGAAAGTTCAGCGAAAGCAACATGAATCATATTCAAGTTATGAAGATTTTATGTTAGAATATATTCAAACATGAAGGAGTTCATCATGAAAACAATCTCCTATTCTGATTGTCTCTATCTGAATGAATTGGAATCACAAATCATTCAACAGGATATCCATTTATA
>NZ_JAVWNC010000104.1:0-3378 GCF_036637135.1 Anaerorhabdus sp.
GGTGCATTTGGACGCGCAATGGTTCCATCTGGTGCATCAACAGGTGAAAGAGAAGCTCTTGAATTACGTGATGGAGACAAATCTCGTTTCATGGGTAAAGGTGTTTTAAAAGCAGTTAGCAATGTTAATGACATTATTGCTGATGCAATTATCGGTTTAGATGTTACTGATCAATGTGGTGTTGATAAAACAATGATCGAACTTGATGGTACTAAAGACAAATCAAAATTTGGAGCTAACGCTATCTTAGGTGTATCAATGGCTTGTGCTATTGCAGCTGCAGATTATTATGGAATGCCATTATATCGTTACTTAGGTGGATTCAATGGTAAAACATTACCAGTTCCAATGATGAACGTACTTAACGGTGGTAGCCATGCTGACTCAACAGTAGACTTCCAAGAATTCATGATTATGCCTATCGGAGCTACAGATATTAAAGAAGCTTTAAGAATGGGTGCTGAAACATTCCACAACTTACGTAAAGTATTAAAAGCTAAAGGCTATAATACAAACGTTGGTGATGAAGGTGGATTTGCTCCTTCTTGTAAAGATGGAAATGAAGAACCTCTTCAATTAATCGTAGAAGCTATCAAAGCTGCTGGATACAACCCTTCTAAAGAAGGAAAACCTGGTGATATCGCTATCGCAATGGACGTTGCTGCTAGTGAATTCTACAACACAGAAACTAAAGTTTATGAACTAGTTAAATCAAACGGTGGTACAAAAACTACTGCTGAAATGATTGATATGTATGCTGAATGGGTAGAAAAATATCCAATCGTATCTATCGAAGATGGTCTTGGAGAAAGAGACTGGGACGGATGGAAAGTATTAACTGATCGTATCGGTGATAAGATCCAAATCGTAGGTGACGATTTATTCGTAACTAACCCATCTATTCTTAAAGAAGGAATCGACAGAGGAATTGCAAACTCAATTCTTATCAAAGTTAACCAAATCGGTACACTTACAGAAACATTTGATGCTATGACAATGGCTAAAGAAGCTGGTTATACTTGTGTAGTATCTCATAGATCTGGTGAAACAGAAGATACAACAATTGCTGATATCGCTGTTGCATTCAACGCTGGACAAATCAAGACTGGTTCAATGTCTCGTACAGACCGTATTGCAAAATACAACCAATTAATCCGTATTGAAGATGAATTAGGTGCTGTTGCTAAATATCTTGGACGTCAAGCTTTCTACAACGTTAAAAACAAATAGTTAATCTAAAACTCATTGACTTCGGTTAATGGGTTTTTATTATGCTTTTTCCTAAATATGTCAATCGATGTCATGTTTTGTCGAGTATAATAAAATAAAGGTGGAAAAGATATGATGAAGACAGTACCTGCAAAAACAATTGTGACCAATGCTAAAAATGATTTTTGGTTTGGAACAAAATATAATATGAATATTTATCGTGGATGTTGCCATGGATGTATTTATTGCGACTCAAGAAGTGATTGTTATCACGTTGAAAATTTTGATGAAGTAAGAGCTAAAGAAGATGCATTACGTATAATTCGAGATGATTTAAGAAGGAAAAAAGTAAGAGGTGTTGTTGGAACTGGAGCAATGAGTGATCCATATAATCCATTTGAAGAGAAAGAACAATTAACCAGACATGCATTAGAACTGATAAATGCTTATGGATTTGGTGTAGAAATTGCGACAAAGAGTGATTTGATTGTAAGAGATATTGATGTACTAAAAGAAATCAAAGAACATAGTCCTGTACTGGTGAATATAACCATCACTACTATGGATGATGAATTATGTAAAATTATTGAACCCAATGTATGTGTTAGTTCAAAGAGATTTGAAGCATTAAAGAAATTAAGTGATGCTGGAATTAATACAGGTATTTTATTAATGCCAAACTTACCTTGGCTTACAGATAGTGATGAGAATATATTGGAATTGGTTAAAAAGGCGTATGAATGCGGAGTGAAGTATATCTACTCAGGGTTTGGTGTTACCTTAAGAATGAATCAAAGAGATTATTTTTATAATAAATTGGACCAATATTTCCCAGGACTTAAAGAGAAGTATCAAAAGAAATATCGAGATAATTATTCATGTGCAATTCCAATGGTTAAAACTAAATGTAAAATGTTTACAGAGGCATGTAATAAGTATGGAATCATATATGATATGAAACGTATTGTTCGAGATTATCAACAACCTTATAAGAAATCCCAATTATCAATTTTTGATGAATTAAGGTAAAAACAGTTTCTTATTCTAAGTTAATTTACTATATAATGTTATGGGGGAGAAATATATGAAGAAAATATGTTTAGTTTTTGTCTTGTTACTCGCTATAACAGGATGTAGTAGTAAACCACAAACGTTTGATTATTCAAAAATGGATAATGAAGCTATCTACCAAGATATGTACAAAAAAGATTTGATATTCACTGTAGGGCAATCTGTCAATATTGGTAATGATGAGAATGGTATTGATTGGGAAATTACCGCAACATTAAACACGAGTGTTGATGCGACAGACAAGGTAGAAGAAATTTCCTTGTTTATTGATAGTGAAGATGGTGTAATCTATGGAACAGTCTATTTAAGTGATCCAAGAAGTCCGTATACAATTGCAGGAGCAGAAATTGATGAGGAAGCTTTGGTAAGTTACCAACAATTGATTTCAGAAAAATTAGGTATGACGGAAGAACAATTGCATGATTATATTGTCTATGTTGGTGAAACATATGCTTTACCTGGCGATAAATGGGCAACTCAAGATAGTTATAGACAAGAAGTTGTCGTTGAGGATGCTACAATATCAACATCAGTTTGTACTTTCGCAAATGAACAAGTTGAAGATACATTAACTATGACATCGAATTTTGGTTTAAATGTGGATAAGGTTTCATGGGTAACGACTTATCTTAACCCAACAACTGAATTAATAGATGCACTTAAAGAAACAGGTGAATCTTATGCAGATATCATGGGTTTAACATATACACAAGATGAACAAACAGATAAAATTACAACTCATTTAACAATTGAGTATACTTTTATTAATGGTGACGATTTAAGACGAGTGGGGTTAGTATCTGGTGGAGAATCAAGCTTTATTATTAGTGTGGAAGAGTCGGTAAAGAACTTTGAATCTGATGGATACACTTGTACTACCACTCAAGAATTGGTTGAAAACGCTGAATAATCGACTGATTATCGTAATATATTTGCAAATGTGTAGGCATGTGCTATAATTATCTAGCAATGTTTTATTCATTCGTTAGGAGGAGAAGTTTATGCTAGATATTCTATTGATGGTCGTATCCGCTGCATTAATAATTCTTTCTTTACTACAAAGTGGAAAATCAGATGGTATCTCAGGTGCTTTTACAG
>NZ_JAVWNC010000105.1:0-3298 GCF_036637135.1 Anaerorhabdus sp.
TCTAGTATTTCAAATCCATAGTCTTTGTATTTTTCATATAGTTCTTCTAGTTCCTTGTATTGTGGTGTAAATCCACATTTTGTTGCAGTGTTTACAATCAGTAACACATGTCCTTTGTACTCACTTAATGGTTTACTTTCACCATTTGCTTTTAATACTTCAAAATTATATATCGTCATGATTATTCTCCTTTGAAAGTTTTATTAACTTTACAATTCAATCATAGCAACAACATTTAAAACTTTCAAAACATATGATATTTAAATTATTAAGAATTTTATAAGCATTCAGTGATACTTTGTACTATTATTTCTTTCTTTAATTTTCTAGATTGAATCTATTTATACTCCAACTATTTAGAACGTTGTTGCTAATCTTGATTATCAATAAAATGGTTTAATACATATTTAGAAAGAAGTTTGTTATCAGTCGAATTTATTTGTTACAATATACATAACACAAAAGGAGTTTAAGATGAAAAAAATAATTATTTTATTCTTACTGCTTGTTTCCTTAGTTTACCCTCAAAATATTTATGCAAATATGGCTGCTCCAGAAGAGTCAGATGTTGGTACCTCAATTACATTTGAAAACAATGATGACTTGTCTGTAGTTAATGAAGTATTAGATATCACCGTAAAGGGTGATCAAGCAAATATTATCGCAACTTACAAAATGCGAAATATGACCTCTAATGTTATATCTACACTATCCATGTTTTTATCACCCAATGTAGAAAATGCAAATGTCCAAGTATCACAAAACAATATCCCTGTTGAATTTACTGTCGAACATTATGCACTCAATTACACAACTGAGATAGACACAAATGATTGGCAATATGTTGTTCTTACAGATCCATCTATTGCTGATACTAATGAAAAGAATGTAGATGCAATTTCATTCCAATTAAACTTTGAACCCCATGAAGAATCTTTGATTGTCGTTTCCTATACTTATCAACTCGGTGGATATCCTAACTATCCTTATCATGCTAAAAGAGGTGAGATAGAATATTACTTATCACCCGCGGCTTTGTGGAAAGATTTTAAAGACTTAACTATTAATTTATACCTTGATTCAGAAATGCCGATTATCAAAAGTAGTAATTTAGAATTTACTAAAATTTCTGAACGTTATTATCAATATAAATCAGACACTTTACCTAGTGAGAATTTGAAAATTGTTATTGATGAAAACTGGATACAGAGTATAATAAGTTCACTTCGAAACCCCTATTCCTATATACTACTAATTCCTATAATAGGAATACTTGCAATCATTTTTGTAATCATCGTTACTATCTATTTATACCGTAAGTCAAAGCGCAACAAATAATTTTATACAATAAAGCACCATAGAATAGAAACTTCTATGGTGCTTATTTTATTATAGTAATTCTTTAATCTTTTCTTCTACAACAGCTAAATCTTCAGTTGGTTCAAAGCGTTCCACAACATTTCCATCACGATCAATTAGGAATTTTGTAAAGTTCCATTTGATTTCAGGACTTTCTTTGTATTTAGGATTTACCTTCATTAAGATTTCTTCTAGTTTTGCAGTAATCTTATGTTTTGGATTAAATCCTGCGAATCCTTTTTCATGTTTTAGATATTTATATAATTCTTCCGCATTTTCACCATTAACTTCAATCTTCGCAAAACGTGGGAATGTAGTTCCATAATTTAGTGAACAGAATTCTTGTATCTCTTCATCTGTTCCAGGTGCTTGATTATGGAATTGATTACAAGGGAAGTCCAAAATTTCTAATCCTAGATCATGGTATTTTTTATAGATTGCTTCTAACTCTTCATATTGTGGTGTAAATCCACACTTAGTTGCAGTATTCACAATCAATAATACTTTTCCTTCATATTGCCCTATTGAAATTGTTTCACCCTTTGGGGTCATAACATTAAATTCATAAATCTTCATATTTTCCTCCATGTTAAGAAAACTCTTAACTTATAATCTAATCCTAACAAGGAAGTTTAGTTTATTCAAAAGATATGCTTCTTACTACAATGTATCAATTCCTAAGAATTGTTTAGCAAGGAGTCCTATCACAAATGAGATTGCAGCTACTGATAATGATATGATTGCCATCTCCAAGAATCTTCTTACAAATGGTTCATCTTTCGCTACTGATATATAGTAGTTAAAGAAAAGAATAATAAAGAGTACTGTAGCAATCATACAACCAAATGCTGCTGCGTACATATGTGATGGTAAAATCAAATATGGTAATACCATAAGCCCTACTGCAACGATGTAAGCTACTCCTGTATAAAAACTTGATTTCAATGCATTTTCATTTCCATTTGCTCTTTCTGCAAGATAGTTTGATGCAGCCATAGATAAGGTTGCTGATATTCCTGTAATGATTCCTGTCATCGCAACAAGCTTTGTATTTTGTAATGCAAATGTTACCCCTGCAATGGCTCCAGTTAATTCTACTAAAGCATCATTCAACCCAAGTACTATTGCTCCAACATAATGTAGTCTTTCCTCATCAAGCATTGCATATAATTCTTTTTCATGACGTCGTTCATCTTCAACAATTCGAGCAGTTTGTGTAAATTCTTTATTTAACATTTCATACCCATCTATTGTAAGTTGCTCACTCTTTTGCATTTTCTTTACCATGAAAGTAAATCCCAATAAAACAGTGACACATTTCATAAAAAATATTTTAATTGGATTTGGTTTCATCGTTTCATTGGAAATAGATTCCCAAACTTTCGCATGCATTTTTTCATCATTAGACATTTTTTCAAGAATTGTTTTATTTTTTTCATCCTTTTGTCTTTTTGCCATAAAGGCATACATGATAACGCCTTCTTCTTCATCTAATTGTGATGATTTTACTAGTTTCATTATTTCTTGTTTAATTTCTGTCATTGTAATCCTCCATTATTAGTACGTAGTATTATTATATCTTTTTACTTCTAACCATTCAAATCATATACCACATCGTGTATGATATCTAGTATACAAAGGAGAAGTTTATTTTGAAACATACATTAGAAGAATACAATGCTGCAATCTTTGCCATCACTTCATCCTTACGTAAAAGTGAAAAAGCTATCCTAAAACTAAAAGAAGGTACATTTCAATATCGTTTATTAACTCAAGGTATTCAATCTTATCATATTGCACTTAACTTAATAGATCATGAAATAAATCAAACTAAACTCAATCTTTATTCTCTAAATGATTTACTTTCTGCCATTGAGTTTTATACAACTACCATTCAACGTGTTTTAAAAGTAATGCCAAAATTCAAAGAAGGAACTTC
>NZ_JAVWNC010000106.1:0-3121 GCF_036637135.1 Anaerorhabdus sp.
GCTTTCTTGCAAGTTGTTCTAACTTCATCTTCCACCTCGTACGTAACTAGTTACTTATATTATAGTAACTAGTTACGCTTATGTCAATGATATGTTTATTGTATCCAACATATACGAAACAAAAAAATAGTACATTATATGCACTATTTCTTTCTATTTACTATGACTGAACTTAATTTAATTATGCTTTTTTTCTTTTAACTTCATAGACACAATATCCAACAAATGCCACAAGAATAACCACAATTCCAATCATTGGGTTCTTTAATAACCCCATTGTAACCATAACATCAATACAGTCATGACCAACCCCAGCAGCACCATAAGCTGCATAATCGAATATTGTAAATAACAATGCTGAACCAAAGATTAATAAGAATCCATATACTAATCCCGCAATAACAGCGCCTCTTCTTCCACCAGCTGCGTTACCAAATATACCCGCAACACCTCCTGTGAAGAATGCACCAATAATTGAAACTAATGGAACTACTTTGAACACTGCACTTGAAACAAACATCGCAACTATCATACCTACTACTGCTGTAATGAATCCAATCATTAAACTATTTGGAGCATACGCAAATAATGCTGGAACATCTAGTGCCGGAATAGCCCCTGGTACTAGTTTGTCAGATATACCTTTAAATGCTGGAACTAATTCTCCAAGGAACATACGTACTCCTTGCAATAGAATAAGAATCCCTGCAGTAAAGCCCATTGCTTTTAATAATCCATATACTATGTAATTTGTAGTTCCTGCGTATGGAGCTACAGTTTCTGGTCCTGCCAAAATAACGACTACAAGATAGAAGATACCCATAACAATTGAAACTGACATTGATGTATCTTTAAAGAATTCAAGTGATTCTGGTAATTTAATATCTTCAGCACTCTTTGTTTTATCCCCTAATAACCCACCAATATAAGCAGCAGGAACTGTTCCTAATGTTGTAAGATGAGCAATTGCAAAATTATCATTTCCTGTTAATTTTCGAACCATCGGTTGCCCAATTGCTGGGAATAATACCATTAATACCCCTTGTAATACTGATCCAATTGCAACTATCATTGTTTGATCATAGTTAGCAACAAACAAACTTCCTGCAATCGCAACAGATAAGATCCACATCATATGTCCTGTTAAGAAGATATATTTTAGCGGACTAAATCTTGCGATTAATACGTTAACTAAGAATCCTATTGCCATAATTAATGCACTCGTTGATGCAATTACTGGAACTGCAGATTGCATTGCTCCAACCACTGCCTCTGAAGATGTGGCAAATCCTTGTAAACTAAATACTGTAGAAAATAAATCAACAAACGGTAAGATTTCTGTAACGATTAATCCAGATCCTGCACTTAGTACTAACATACCAATCGCTGTCTTTACAGTCCCCGAGAATACATCTCCTATAGATTTCTTTTGAAGCGTTAACCCAATCAACGCTACTAACGCTAGAACAATAGCTGGTGTTTTTATTATATTTAATATAAAATCTAACATATTTTATCCCCTCCTTATATTAAATTATGTTTCTTAAAATACTCTTCTAATCTATTTTTTGTTTCTGCTACATCAACAATATTATTGACGTATACAACATTTTCTTGATCTGCAAAATTCTTTCTAAATCCTTCTGTAGTTACGATTAAATCACATTCTCGCCCTTTAACAGTACCCATATCCCAATGTTCAATATGACATTTCAACCCGATTTGAGACATTGCTGAATCAACTGTCATTTTCATAATTAAACTAGAGCCTACACCTAAACCACATACAGTTATAATTTTCATATTAACCTCCTCTCTTTTTATAAGCAGTCAATCAAGTCAGAGTATTTATTAATATATTCAGCATTGATTGCATCACCTTTATCCAAATTCGAACTTACATAAACTGGTGGAACTTTTCCCTTTTCAATGCTTAATTCAATTGTTCTTGCCATAATCATATCCATAATAGTCATACCAAGAATTGTTGATGTACCTGTAAATTTGTCTTGCATTTGTTCGTGTGTTAAACATGCATCGCCTTCTACACATTTAATATCAATTACAACATCTGCAACATCGATTAATTTCTTTCCACTAGAATGGCGACTCGTTACTCCATTAGAGAATTGTTTTGAAGTTAATGCAATAACCTTCATCCCTATTTCTTTTGCAGCTAATGCCATATCAACTACTGCACTATTTCTTCCTGATACCGAAACAATAATCATGGTATCTTTTTTATCTACATTGCATAAATTTAGATAATTCTTTGAGAATCCCTCCACTCTCTCTTGTATAGTGCTTAACTTTGCTTTTGGAAACAAGGCAAGATGTGGTACTAGAAGTGCATTCACCGGAACTATACCCCCTGCTCGATAAAATACTTCCATCGCAAACATTTGTGAATGTCCACATCCAAATACATGAATTAATCGATCTGATGCAATTGAATCCGAACAATACGATGCTGCTAATTCAATGTTTTTATCCTCTTCATTTACTTGTTGATCTAACTGATTTTTTAGAATTTCATAAAACTCTTTATGTTTCATACGTTCATCCCCCTTAATAGTTTTGTATGATTTCTAATATTTCTTCTTTACTACCATTGTTCGTTATTAATTCAACAAACTTTTGATTTTGTAAAAGGTATGCAACATTTTTCAACATATCCATGTGACTTTCTGAATCAATAGCACCAAATGCGAATGCACACTTAATTTCTTGATTATCATAGTCATCAAAGTATATTGAATTCTCAAATACGACTAATGACAAACAGGGTTCAAGTACATTTTCTCCTGGAGGACCATGGAAGAAACAAACCTTGGGTAATAAAATCATATATGGTCCTAATTCCTCAACCACTTGTATCATTGAAGGAATAAATTCTTGTTTAATTTTCTGATTGTTTAGTAACAACGTACCTGCTTCATTTACTGCTTCTCGCCATGTCTTACATTGAGCATTTGTTAATACCAGTTCTTTTGTTAAAGTGTCTTTAATCATATTGATTTCCTTTCATTTGGGAAGGGGTGAAGTGGTTATGTTGTCATAACCACTTGTCCTTAAAAGAAGGAGATAGTAAACTATCTCTATTCTACGACTCAAGTTTTAC
>NZ_JAVWNC010000107.1:0-3013 GCF_036637135.1 Anaerorhabdus sp.
CATTGCTGTATTTGCTTAATAACACGGCAAGGATTACCAACCGCAATTGAATTTTCTGGTATGTCTCTAGTAACAACACTACCACTACCAATAACACTACCTTTACCAATTGTAATACCAGGTAAAATAATAACATTACCACCTAACCAACAATTGTCTTCAATGGTAATAGGGGAAGCTTGTTCAATCATGGCATTACGTTCCTCGGCCATGATTGGATGATATGCGGTATATATACCAACATTTGGCCCTATAAATACATGATTACCTATTTTAACCTTACAACAATCTAGAATTGTACAATGATGATTGATAAATACAGATTCACCCAATTCGATGTTATAGCCATAATCACAATAAAAAGGTGCTTCGATAGAGAGTGTTGTACTTATAGTATGGAATAAAGCTTGTAGTGTTTGAAGTTGTTGATCGCGTTTAGAAGGTAAAGTGTGATTAAAAGTAAAACACAGGTCTTTTGCATCATCACGATCTTTACATAACTCTGGAATTCCAGCGTCATAGGGTAAACCTTGTATCATTTTCTCTTTTTCGTTCATAAAATATCCTCGCAAAATGAATTATATCTTAAAAAGATACAATTTTCATTATCTGTTCACAAAAACAGAGTCATTTTAGAACAAATGTATGATAAAATGAAATTAACTTAATAGGAGGTTAACTATGAAACTTATATTAGCGATTGTTTCAAATGATGATAGCTCAAGCGTATCTTCAGCATTAACTAAAGAAAATTATTCAGTAACTCGTTTAGCAACGACAGGTGGATTCCTTCGTGCTGGAAATACAACAATTATTGTGGGTACTGAAAATGACAAAGTGGAAAAAGCTATCGAAATCATCGGAAACGAAAGTAAACGTCGTACTGAAATCGTGCCATCAACTGCATCTTATGATATCGGTAGATATGCATCTTTCCCAGTTGAAGTACAAGTGGGCGGAGCTACTATCTTCGTTGTTGACGTTGAACAATTTGTAAAACTATAAAAAAGGCTGTTACGTAATTTCTAAATGCAAATAAGCATTAGAAGCGTAACAGCTTCTTTTTTTTAATAATTAATAATGATTTCGTAGTGGAATAATAATTCGGGCTATAAATTCATCACTGCTATTCGTAAAACTTACCATTCCGTTATATGTTTTTATGGTAGATATAATGCTTCTTGTACCAATACCGCCATTGGGATTATTGGAAACAGGAATACCATTTCTAAATATAACAGGTGTAAATAAAGAGTTGCGTATCTCAAGTAAGATCTGATTTCTTTCTAATTCCATAGATAATTTGATATATGGGTTTTTATCAGGTTCTTTGCTACATTCATTCAAAGCGTTTTCTAATAGATTACCAAGTAAACTACCTATTTCAGGATCTTTCAATCCGAATTCTGAAGGAATGTTTACATGAGCGGAGAATGAGATGTTTTTATCATGTGCTCTATTTTCGTATATACGCAGAACGATATTCACTGTCGAATTATTACAAAACTTCTTCAATGCTGTTTCATTAAAAGTAATTAGATGTGATTGTAGATAACTCTTAGCTTCTTCGATGTTTCCTTCTTCTAATTTAGCGAGCAATACAGCATCATGATGTCTTAAGTCATGACGAGTTTGATAAGCATTATCTAGAAATGTCTTATATGAATTAATCTCAGATTGAAGTAATTCATTTTTTAACTCACCTTTTGACAAAAAATTAATGGTATATAAATTGTGATAAAGAAGATAAATGTAAATTAGATAACATAATTCAATTGCTAACATCATGAATGTGCAAAAGAAAGGGTGGTTAGCAAAGTTCTGCATAGGATATACAGGAATAAGATTCACAATTATAAAAATGAGAATAGAA
Source organism: Anaerorhabdus sp. (assembly GCF_036637135.1). Classification (GTDB taxonomy): domain Bacteria; phylum Bacillota_I; class Bacilli_A; order Erysipelotrichales; family Erysipelotrichaceae; genus Anaerorhabdus. Next base: position 1,874 of record NZ_JAVWNC010000107.1, read on the forward strand.
AGTGCTAAATACGGAGCGACACTTCCTTGGATGAGATCCGCCATATATCGCAAAGGTTTTGCCCAGTAACGAATCGCAATGTAGTAGATGAGGGCACTAAAGATAAGTAATAAGACAAGTAACATTGGATAAGATAAGCCTAATACAGTACGAACCATATTCAATATTATAGAAAGAATAGTAGTTACACCGCTTTGAATAAGGTGTAGGAAAATCGTTTTTCCAATAGAATCAGTTGTGAAAATCAAAATCGAAAGATTACCAATGATTATAACGATTGAGGAAATATGTGTAAATTCACCATATCCCATAACATTGATAAGATATCCGGGAACAATTGCCATATATAAAATGAAAACTAAAAAACCAAGTACAACTCTTCCTTTGGTTTTATATCCTAAACCAAATGCACGAAAGGCAATAGAAAAAAGGGAAGGTATCATAAATTTTAGTAGGTAGATTGCTAAATCAAATATGGTCATAAGATATCCCCTTCATTCCTATTTACCTGGTAATATTGCTTTTATTATATAATGACAATGCGTGTTTATAAAGGTAAAAGTACGCCTTTATGGATATAGTAAATATAAATATTTTAACTAATTTATTTTCACGTAGAAAATGCGTTGTCTTACGTAATTTCAGCCGTTTCTAAAGGAAGAAATGATAAACTAAACCCAAATGAAAGTACTTTTATCGTGCTTTTATGTATATGGGGAGAAAATAAAATGAAAAAAAGAATACTAAAATTATTAGTTGTCACTTCTTTGTTATTTGGTGTAATGCCATCATCTTTAATTGCAGAAGAAGACAAAATGAATACAATTGAAGAAAAAGAACAATGTAGCCAACATATAGAACACACCGAAGGTGAAGACGGATGTGGTTATGTTCTTGATAATTCGTCCTGTACCCATGTGCACGATGAACAATGTGGATACATTGAAGAAGTAGTAGAGATACTATGTGATAAAAGTTGTGTTGATACTGATAATGATGGAATTATAGATCATGCAGAAGACTGCGCTTATCAAGCTGGTATTCTAGGTTCACCATGTACACATGTGCATGATGATTCATGTATCAATGAAAAACCATGTACTCATATTTGTTTAGAATGTTTGGAACAAACACAAAAAG
>NZ_JAVWNC010000108.1:0-2946 GCF_036637135.1 Anaerorhabdus sp.
TAAACTTCATTCTTATTTAAGTACAATAAATCGATTTTCAATTGGATCAAATTCTTTTTCATCTGGAGATGCAGTTATACCACCAATTGGCATTTGAGACATCAGTTTCCATGATTTAGGAAGATTAAATGTACCATGTAATTCCTCATCAATAAGTGGGTTGTAATGTTGTAAGTTAGCCCCCACGCCTTTTTCTTCTAATGCAGTCCAAATTGCCCATTGCACCATACCACTACTTTGAGTTGACCACAAAGGAAAATTATCCTTGTATAGTGGGAAAGCATTTTGTAATTCAGCTACTTTATCTTGATCTTCAAAGAATAAGACTGTTGCATGAGCTGCTGCAAATCCACTAATTTTTTCATCTGTAGGTTGCCACTTATCCTCTGGTAGAATGCCATGCAATGTTTCCTTAACGATATCCCATACCTTATGATGATTATCACCTAATGCTAAAATAACGCGTGCTGTTTGGGAATTAAACGCTGATGGTACATGTAATATGCATTCTTTAATTATTTCTTCTGCTTCTTCATCACTAATTGGTAATTCATTATTTAAACCATAAATTGATCTTCTATTTTTCATTGCTTCAATAAACTCCATAAATTCACATCCTCTCTTAATCTAAATATGTTGTTTATACATTAACTTTAACAAACAACGCTATATAATCAAGATATATGCTCTTTACACTAAATCATTTTCTTGAAACCATTTTCCAACAACAATTTTTCTGCATTGGTGAAGAAATTTTTTGTTGCACCAAGTGAGAGATTAAAGACACCTTGACCCGCTCCTGATGCCGTACAAATAGCTTTTATTTCATGATCATTCCCTATAAAACAAAGAGAACAGCTTGCATAAGATGATGTACGAAAAAAGAATTGCTCCATCACGACAGATACCATATATGTATCCTCTATCATACAACGTTGTATTGTCATGTCATCCGAAATGAAAGAGGATTTTGACTCAATTTGATTCATAACTTGAAACGCGTTGTTTCCTTCATAAATATATTTTTGACTTAACATAAATTTACCTCTTTTTATAAGTATATCATTTACATAATAAAAGAGGTATACAGCACTTTGCCATATCACTCTTTAGTTGCTATTCTTTTTCTTTTTTGTCTTCTTTTTTAACTTCTGCTTCTTCAACAACAGGTGAGAATAATTTCTCTTTCAACAATGTCATAATTTCTTTTTCAAGTTCTGGATTAGCGATTAAGAAAGCACGTACTGCTTCTTTACCTTGACCAATCTTTTCACCTTTATAACTAAACCATGCTCCAGCTTTTTGAATGATATCAAAATCACCAGCCATTTGAATTAATTCACCTTGTCTTGAAATACCTTCACCATACATCATATCTACTGTAGCAATCTTGAATGGAGGTGCTACTTTGTTTTTAACTACTTTAATGTTTACTTTATTACCAATTACATCTGTACCATTCTTAATTGCTTCACCACGTCTTACATCCAAGCGCACTGATGAATAGAATTTAAGCGCTCTTCCACCTGGTGTAACTTCTGGATTACCAAACATGATTCCTACTTTTTCACGTAACTGATTAATGAAGATTGCAGTACAACTAGAACGATTCATAACTCCTGCAAGTTTACGCATTGCCTTAGACATCAAACGAGCTTGTAAACCTACGTTTGCATCACTCATTTCACCATCTAATTCTGCTTGTGGTACAAGTGCTGCAACAGAGTCAATAACGATTAAATCGATTGCACCCGAACGGATTAATACTTCTGTAATTTCTAATGCTTGTTCTCCAGAATCTGGTTGCGATAAAATAAGTTCTTCAATATTTACACCTAATGCTTTTGCATACATTGGGTCAATTGCATTTTCTGCATCAATAAATGCTGCACGACCACCTGCTTTTTGACACTCTGCAATGGCATGTAATGCGATTGTTGTTTTACCTGATGATTCAGGTCCATAAACTTCAACAATTCTTCCTTTAGGATAACCACCAATACCCAATGCATAATCCAATGCAATTGATCCACTATTAATTGCATCCACATCAACATTAGCACGGTCTCCTAACTTCATAATGCTTCCCTTACCATATTGTTTTTCAATTTGTTTTAGTGCTTCTTCTAATAAAGCATCTTTTTTAACTTCTTTTTCTGCCATGTTTTTCTCCTTCAACATATATTATGCAATCGGTTAATTCATTCCTACTTACTTTCGAAAATGTATTCTTTCATTTGATTAAAGTATGATACTCCACTTGCAAGTGATACAAAAGCTGCAAACCACAATACAAAGTCTGAGATAGGTAAACGATATAGTTCAAATGGAATATTGTTTAATAGAATTAAGATAATACTTATCATTTGAAGTACTGTTTTCACTTTCCCTAAATATCCAGCAGCTACTACAACACCATTTTGCGATGCAATCATACGACATCCATCAACAATTGTGTCACGAATAACCATAATTAATACTGGAATAACCGGGATAATTCCTTGTGATGCAAACAAGATAAACATTGTAGTAACCAATAATTTATCCGCAATTGGATCGGCAAACTTACCAAATGTTGTGACTAAGTTTTTCTTTCTTGCGATTGCACCATCCAAATAATCTGTAAAACTTGCAGCTGCAAAAATTCCAAGACAAATCAAATTAACAAGTGATATTGCTACATGACCCACATAGAACACAGGAATACTGATATTTAATTGTGCATATGGGAAAATCCAAATAAGTACAATGATTGGAATTAATAATATACGAATGACAGTTAATCGATTAGGTAAATTCATAGTTAATCTCCTTACTCTTCCTGCTTGAAATTATATCAAGTTTCCCTTTGAAAGTAAAACAAAAGAGACAATCACTGTCTCTTTAATTTTCACACTCTGTAAGCCATGTTCTGTCCCCTTGCGGGTGGCAACCATTTATCTATAC
>NZ_JAVWNC010000109.1:0-2907 GCF_036637135.1 Anaerorhabdus sp.
GAAATAATGAATCGCATCATCACGATGCGATTTTCTTTATCTGTCAGCGTTGACACATGTAAACAAATTGGATACAATAATGTTGACAAAAGTAAACGGTGAGGACAAAATAATGAAAGAATTTAAAAAAATACCAGAAGCAGAATTTGAAGTAATGATGTGTTTGTGGAAGGCTGATAAGCCACTCAAAGCAAGTGAGGTTGTACAAGAACTTGAGACAACAAAGGGTTGGACTCGTTCGACAATTAATGTTTTATTAGCTCGTTTAGAAGAAAGATCCTATGTTGTTGTAACTCGCAAAGGGAATATAAAAAGTTATGCGCCGATGATTTCATTTGATGAATATCAAGCAAATGAAACGAATTTCTTTATGGATAAACTACATCATAATTCAGTGACAAGTTTGTTTGTGACATTAGTAAAAACAAAAAAACTAAAAAGTGAAGATATTGATGAACTTGAAGAATTATTGAGGAAGATGAGATGAGTAAAGGGCTTCTTGGTTTGTTTGAAGTATCACTAACCATGAGTGTAGTAATCATAATTTGTTTATTACTACGTCCCTATTTTTCAAAGACGTTTAAAGCAGTCTTCAAGTATTGGATTTGGTTAGTCATAGCACTTCGCTTAATGGTGCCGTTTAACTTTGTATTACCAACAAATACGCCTATTCAGATACAAAATAAAATCATTGAAATACCAACTAAAAAACAAGGTGAAGAACTGATTAAATCATTAGGGACATTACCTTCTTCGGTAAAAATACAAAATCAAACTCGTGTCATTGAAAATAATCCTTCTCTTACTTTTCTTGAAATTGTTGGGTGGATTTGGTTTGGCGGAGTAATAGTTTGTTGGATACTTGCAGGAACAAAATATATTTGATTTATGTTGTTGATGAACAAAGAGAGTAAAGTTATTGAAGATAAGGATAAAATAAATTTACTAAGGAAGTGTAAATCAGGAATAGGAATTCATCGTAATATCAAGTTTAAACAATGTAATTATGCAATTAGTCCAATGCTGTTTGGTATGTTTCATCCTACAATTGTATTACCATCGGTTGAATTACGAGACTACCAATTAGACTTTGTTTTGAGGCATGAATTGTATCATTATAAGAATCATGACTTAATCTATCAATTCATTCTTTTCTTTGTGGGAGTGGTGCATTGGTTTAATCCATTTGTGCATCAAATGATTCGTGTTGCTTTGGAAGACATTGAACAGGTTTGTGATGAACGCGTAGTTTGTCACGATTCATTGGAAACCAAACAAAATTATGGATATACAATACTTGAAATAGCGAAGAAAAATCAGGTAGTGAAAAAGCCTTTAATAAGTTCATTTGGAAGTGATAAAAAATCATTGAAAGATCGTTTAATAGCACTTGGAGAAATGAATAAGAAAAAAATGAATTTACCATTTCTTATGATTTTCCTGTGTGGCGTTTTGGTATCTTCTTGTTTGGTGGGGTGTGAAATCAAAGCGAGCGAACCGATAACAACAGCCAAGACGAGAGATGTACTTATTTATGATCCTGTTCCCCAAAATTTTTGGGAAGATAATTATTTTTCGAATGAGTATGGATATCAAAAAACATTAATCAATGAGGATGGCGTAATGGCTTATGTACAATTGATTAAAAAAGATTTGCTTGTACCTAAATATTTCCCGAATGACCATGTCTATGTCGAGGGTCGCAGTATTGTTCAATATACATTTAAAGACACATCAGATTTAATCTATGATGATGTATTAAAAGATAGTTTTGTTTTACCGCAACAAGGAGATGAGGTGTCACAATGGGAAATTGGTGATTATTATGGGGTTATCTTTGGGCCTACTTCACAGCATAACATTAGTCGCTTTGTAGGTGCATTAAAACTACCTGATGATATACAAGCGCCGATTGATACAACGTGGTATTATGTTGTTTCTGATCAATATCGTTACTATACTCTGGGAGATAATGATGTGGTTATCAAGGTACCGGATAATTTACCAGAAGGATTTTGGATTAATGCCTATTTCTATTCGGACTCATTTAACATGATTAATGTTTATTATGCACCGAATGGTATTAATGAAAGAGATTGTTTTGGGCTATTTGCGTCTATCTATATAGAACCAAACAAAGGTGAAGAACCAATAAGTAATGAAGAGATACTTAAGAAAACAGAAGATTGGATTATCTATGAACCTGTGAATAAAGTAAGATATGATGTTGGCTGTGATGCATCAGGAAAAATGCAATTGGATGAAGTAAAACATATGGCAAATAATTATGAAGATGTTCAACTAATAGAAGTCGTGGAGAGATAAGATGAGAAAAATAATATTCATTTTTAGTATTTTAGTTATTTTAGTTGGGTGTACTACAAATCAAGAAGAACCAGAACCGACGAGTCAAGTTACTATTGAACCAACACCGGCTATGAGCATAACGCCAACCCCACAAGAAGATATATGGGAAGAGGCTTCAAACAATGTAAAAATCAAAACAGAAGAAACTAAATCGATTATCTCTGTTTTTGATGATCAAATCGTGATTGAATGTAAAGGGTTGTTACCTGAACAATTGAAACTAGAAGTCGTTGATTTGGAAGAAATTATAATGATTCGCTTGATGTATTATTTTGATGGTTCTACAGAAGATGGAAAATTCGGGGAATTTGAAATCCTTACACTTTCAAAATCAGAATCGAGTGATGAAGTAATTGGTAATATTGAGGGATGGAATATTGGCTATCGTCGTGTACCAGCAAGTATTGCAAAATATGAATTAAGTGCTGAAGCACTAAAAACATATGAAGAAATCATTCAACAATATCCAGAACCGTTATTTGCACTTGCGACTGAATAAAATAAATTAAACACGTGATATAATAAAATCAAATCATGAGG
>NZ_JAVWNC010000110.1:0-2724 GCF_036637135.1 Anaerorhabdus sp.
TAAAGTACTGTTAAAGACATTGAAGAGAAAAGTAATGTCAACCTAAATTCTTAGAGAGTCCTGGTAGCTGAAAAGGGATAATGGAAGTTGAGATGAAAATGGTCTTGGAGTTGCATACCGAGGGAAACTTAGGCTATGACGGATTCACCCGTTAACGTGATAAAGTATAGTTGTACTTGATAAGGTAATTACTGTGAGGTAATTACGAATAAAGGTGGTAACACGGGAATATATATCTCGTCCTTGTATAGGGACGGGATTTTTTGTATATAAGGAGGTCTAGAATATGATTCAAATACAAGATATTGTAAAGACATTTACATCTAAAGGTGAAGATATTCATGCGGTAAGAGGTGCAAACTTAGAAATCGCTGATGGTGAAATCTTTGGAATCATTGGTTATTCTGGTGCAGGTAAGAGTACCTTAGTTAGAATTATTAACCAATTAGAAAAACAAAGTAGTGGTAAAGTCATCATTGATGGAGAAGATATTAGTCAATTGAGTACGAAACTACTTCGTAAGAAAAGACAAAAAATTGGGATGATCTTTCAACACTTTAACTTATTGTGGTCAAGAACAGTTGAAGAAAATATTGAATTTCCATTGGAAATTGCAGGTATTTCAAAAATCGAAAGAAAAGAACGAGTACAAAAATTAATTAATCTTGTGGGTCTTGAAGGAAGAGAAAAAGCATATCCTAGTGAATTATCAGGAGGGCAAAAACAAAGAGTGGGTATCGCAAGAGCACTTGCGAATAATCCAAGTATTCTACTTTGTGATGAAGCTACATCAGCTCTTGATCCTGAAACAACAGATTCAATCTTAGAATTACTTGATCGTATAAATCGTCAATACAACATTACAATTATTGTGATTACTCACCAAATGGAAGTTGTACAAAAACTTTGTCATAGAGTTGCAGTTATGAGTGATGGTAAAGTTGTTGAACTGGGGACAGTGAAAGAAATATTTGAACATCCAAAAGATGATGTTACAAAACGATTTGTACAAACTGTAGAAGGTAAAAATATTGATGTTATACGTAGAGAGTTAAAGAAATTATATCCTTATGGACAAGTGTTACGTTTGAACTTTACTGGTGATATTAGTAATGAAGCAATACTCGCAACGGTTATTCGTAAAACAACACTACCAGTTAGTATCGTAAATTCAAATATCACTCACTCACAGGTGGGACCCATGGGCGTCATCTATGCCCATGCATCAAACGGAAGTGATGAAGAATATAAACAGTTTGTGGAACTGTTAGAAAAGGAAGGAGTAAAAGTTGATATTCTATGACAGAACTATTACAAAAAATAAATATTGATCAATTTGTTGTAGCATTAAATGAAACATTATTCATGACCTTTACATCCTTAATTCTATCAGTCATCTTTGGATTAATTATTGGTGTTCTCTTATTCAGTACTCAATCGGAGGGGTTATACAAGAATAAAGTATTGAATGCAGGTACAGATTTTATTATTAATGTGCTGCGTGCGATACCATTCATTATTATATTGATTTTAGTTATACCGTTTACAAAGATGTTAGTTGGAACAATGCTTGGGGCCAAAGCAGCGATACCATCTCTCGTCATTGCGGCGACTCCCTTTTATGCAAGACTTGCAGTCATTGCATTTACGGAAGTTGATAAAGGAACAATTGAAGCAAGTAAAGCGATGGGAGCAAGTAAACTTGAAATTATCACAAAAGTACTTATTCCAGAAGCTCTACCAGCTTTAGTTTCAGGCATTTGTGTTACAGGGATTTCACTAGTATCATACACTGCAATGGCGGGAGCCATTGGTGCTGGAGGTTTAGGAAATCTTGCGTATCTCTATGGCTTTGCTAGACGAGATAACGTTGTACTTGTTATCGCAACAGTACTTGTCATCATCATCGTATTCTTAATACAAGGTGTTGGTGACCACATCGTCAAGAGAATTGACAAACGATAAATCGGAGGAAAAGAAAATGAAGAAAGTATTAAAAACATTACTCGCTGGATTACTAGTTTTAGGACTTGCTGCTTGTTCAAGCAAACCAGCACCAGAAGCAACACCAGAAACAACTGAACCTACAACAGGTGAAACAACTAAATTAGTTGTATCTGCAACATTAGACCCACATGCTAAAATCTTAGAATTCGCAAAACCAATCCTTGCTGAAAAAGGAATTGAACTTGAAATTCAAGTATTAGATGACTACTATATTTTCAACAAAGCTTTAAATGATGGTGAAGTAGATGCTAACTATTTCCAACATGTTCCTTTCTTTGATGGAGAAGTTGAAGCAAATGGTTACAAAATTGTAAACGCTGCTGGTATTCATATTGAACCATTTGGATTCTATTCAAAAACAGTAAAATCAGTTGATGAAATTAAAGATGGTGCAACAGTTATTATTTCTAACTCTATCGCTGATCATGGACGTATCTTATCAATTCTTGCAAAATCAGGAGTTATTACTTTAGCTGATGGTGTTGATGCACAAAACGCAACAATTGAAGATATCACTGAAAATCCTAAAAACTTAAAATTCCAAGAAGTAAAACCTGAACTTCTTACTACAGTATTTGAACAAGGTGAAGGCGATTTAGTTGCTATCAATGGTAACTATGCAATTCAAGCTGGATTAAATCCAACTACAGATGCAGTAATTCTTGAACAAGCTGATGCTACAAATCCTTATGTAAACATCGTTGCAGTACAAGAAGG
>NZ_JAVWNC010000111.1:0-2627 GCF_036637135.1 Anaerorhabdus sp.
GAACAAAAAATTTGACAAAAAGTAAATATGTTGTATGATAAAGGCACAACAAAAGTATAGAGGTAGCGATGCAAAATAGTATCTTGTGGAGTTGGCAAACATTGAAACAAGAGAAAGGTAATCATCGCCGAATGGATTTCTTGGCAAAGAAATACTATGGGGTTATAGGTAATACTTATAACACTCCTTCATCCGAAGGGCGCTATTACACAATTTACCTTTTAAAGTAAATCGTATGTGATAGAGCATACGATTTTTGTTTACTTGGAGGAAAAGAAAATGAAAAAATTAGTAGCTTTATTCATCGCAGGACTTATGCTTGTAGGCTGTTCAAGTGCACCTGCAACACCAGAATCAACAGACCAACCAACAGAAGGTGGAACAAAAGAAAAATTCACAGTAGCAATGGAATGTAATTATGCTCCATTTAACTGGACTCAATCAGCAGCTAGCGATACTGCAGTTCAAATTTCTGCAACTGACTATTGTGATGGTTATGATGTAGCGATTGCACGTAAAATTGCAGATTCATTAGGACAAGAATTAGAAGTTAAATCAATTGCTTGGGAAGGTTTAATTACTGGACTAAACAATGATGAAGTAGATGCAGTTATTGCAGGGATGACAGCAACACCTGAACGTGCTGAAGCGGTAGATTTTACATCACCATATTATGAATCACAAATGGTTATGATTGTGCGTGCTGATGATGAACTTGTAAACGCAACATCTATTCAAGATTTCACAGGTAAAAAAGTATTGGGACAAATTAATACATTATATGATGATGTTATTGATCAAATTGAAGGAGTTAATCATATGACTCCACAAGCTACATATCCTCGTATGGTATTATCACTTCAACAAGGTGAAGCAGATGGTTTAACTGCAGAATTACCAGTAGCACAAGGTGTAGTAGCGGCAAATCCTGATCTAAAAATTGTTACATTTGAAGATGGTAAAGGTTTTGAAGCAGATACAACAGTATCAATCGCTATTAAAAAAGGAAATACAGATTTACTAACAAAAATCCAAGCTGCCTTAGATTCAATTACTGAAGAAGAAAGAGTTGATATCATGAAAGCTGCAACTGATCGTCAACCTGCTACAGCAGAGTAATCATGGATTTTAGCTTTGAGATCGTTTGGAAGATACTTCAATCTTCTTGGCCATCGTTACTTCTTGGTGTACAAAATACACTGTTAGTAGCGTTAAGCGGTACAATTATTGGGCTTGTTATTGGATTAGTAGTGGGTGGTTTAAAAGCAATTAAAGTGGATGCGAGTTCATCTAAATTGGTTAAAACTATTAAAAAGATTTATGATGTTTTATCAACTGTTTACATTGAAGTGTTCCGTGGAACACCGATGATGGTACAAGCGGTATTCATTTATTATGCATTATTAAAAGTAATCAAGTGGTCACCACTTGTTGCGGGTATTTTTGTTATATCAATTAATACAGGTGCTTATATGTCTGAAATTATTCGTTCTGGTATTCAATCAGTGGATAAAGGGCAAACAGAAGCTGCACGTTCTTTGGGTATGTCTAACATTCAAAATATGATGTTGGTTGTATTACCACAAGCAATTAAAAATGCATTTCCAGCAATCGGTAATGAATTTATTGTAAATATTAAAGATAGCTCAGTTTTATCAGTTATTGCAATTACAGAATTGATGTATCAAGGGAATAAGATTGCGGGTAGTGTATTTAGATTCCCAGAGACTTTCTTTATCATTGCGTGTATCTATTTAATTCTTACAACAACAACATCATTTATTCTTCATTTAGTTGAAGAAAAATTGAATCATACTCGTACAAGTTTCCCTCATTCAGATAGCACTTCATCAAGTATTAGCTTACCTCGTAATGGAAAGAGGGTGAAATAATATGGCTTTAATTGAAATTAGAAATATACACAAGAGTTTTGGAAATTTAGAAGTATTAAAGGGTATTGATTTCACTGTTGAGAAAAACAATGTAGTTTGTTTAATTGGTGCATCAGGTAGTGGGAAATCAACATTACTTCGTTGTATTAATATGTTGGAAACTGCCGATGAAGGCGAAATCAAAATGAATGGTGAAAATGTATTAAATTGTAAAGATGTAAATAAATATCGTAGTCATGTGGGAATGGTTTTCCAACAATTCAACTTATTCAATAACATGTCGGTTATAAAAAATTGTACTGTAGCTCAAATGAAGGTTCTAGGACGTTCGAAAGAAGAAGCTGAAGAAAAAGCTATGAAATACTTACGTAAAGTAGGCATGGAGAGTTTTGCGCAAGCATCAAGTACAACTTTATCAGGTGGACAAAAACAACGTGTAGCGATTGCTAGAGCGCTTTGTATGGATCCTGAAGTATTGTTGTTCGATGAACCAACATCGGCATTGGATCCAGAAATGGTAGGCGAAGTTCTTGAAGTAATGAAAGACTTAGCTCATGAAGGACTTACAATGATCGTGGTAACACATGAAATGGAATTTGCTAGAGATGTAGCGAATCATGTTGTGTTTATGGATCAAGGTATTATTGCAGAAGAAGGTACACCTGAAGATATCTTCACTAATCCAAAAGAAGAAAGAACAAAAGCATTCTTAAATCGAATCTTGAAGAAATAATG
>NZ_JAVWNC010000112.1:0-2601 GCF_036637135.1 Anaerorhabdus sp.
CGAGGAGGAAAAATTATGAATGTACTGGAAGTAAGTCATGTGAAGAAACAATATGGTGATCGTGTTGTGGTAAATGATATATCACTGAGTGTTAAAAAAGGAGAATGCTTTGGGATACTAGGGCACAATGGGGCAGGTAAAACAACATTGGTGGAATCAATACTTGGATTAAGAAAAGTGGAGGGTACTATCACATTGCTGAACCATGATATGAAAAAGCGTAATCAAAACCTATTTAATAAAATAGGTGTACAACTTCAACAATCTGCATATCAAGACAAAATAAAAGTAATTGAAATCTGTGAAGAACGAGCGGTTTTATATCATAAAAAAATTGATGTTAATGCAAAGTTAAAAGAATTTAACTTGGACATGTTTAAAAACAATGAAGTTAACTCGTTATCAGGTGGTGAAAAACAACGATTATCAATTATGTTAGCATCCATACATGATCCAGAAGTCTTGTTTCTCGATGAATTAACAACTGGACTTGATGCAGTGGCAAGAAGAGAGGTGTGGAACTATTTGAAAGAATTAAAAACAAAAGGAAAAACAATTATTCTTACATCCCATTTTATGGATGAGGTAGAAGTGCTGTGTGATCATGTCATCCTATTAGAGAATGGTAAAGAACTCATTCAAGATAGTGTTAAGAATGTAATTGCAAACTCTCCATACAAAACAATGGAAGAAGCCTATTTATGGTATATGAAAGAAGAGGGACTCATATGAAAAAATGGAGTACGTATTTAAGAATTCAAACACTTCTATCAATTAGGGGTATTGATTTAGTTTTCTTTGGTATTTTGATGCCATTGGGTATAGTTGGTTTAATTGGAATGGTGACACAAGGGCAAACAACGAGTTTTGGTTATTCATTCATAGAAGGCTCTTTTGGATCCCTTATGACAGTAGGTATATGTGCGACTGCATTTATGGGACTACCTCTTATGATTACAGATTATCGAGAAAAGAAAATATTAAAACAATTCTTTTTAACCCCTGTAAGTCCTGGATTCATCTTGTTGGTTAATGTTATTGTTTGTGCATTATTTTCTACGATATCTGCCTGTTTAGTTTATTTGTTTCTTCACTATGTATGGGGATTCGTGATTGTTGGAAGTGTAGGAATGGTCATTCTTTCATTTTTCCTAACGATGATATCCATGTTTGGATTAGGTATGCTGATGGCCAGTTTATGTCATACTGTCAAAATATCTAATTTGGTCTGTTCACTTGTGTATTTTCCAATGTTATTTTTATCAGGAGCAACAATTCCTTTTGAAATATTTCCAGAATGGATGCAAACGATTGCGAGTTTTTTACCCTTATCGATTGGAATTGACTTACTAAAAACGACATCCATGAACTTATCAAGTACACAAGTACCTATGCAAATTGGTATTTTGTGTATAATTATATTACTTAGTATAGGTGTTTCACTTAAAACATTTAAGTGGGAATAGGAGGTCTATATGTTTCGTATTGGGGAGTTTTCGAAGATGGGGCAAGTGTCAATTAAAACATTACGTTATTATGATGAAATAAATTTATTAAAACCAGAAGAAATAGATTTTCTTTCTGGATATCGTTATTACACAACGAAGCAATTGGTTAGTTTACATGAAATTCAATTTTATAGACAAATTGGATGTACGCTGCAAGAAATAAGAGAAATTTTAAAGGAAGAAGAAGTTATGGATATATTAAGTAAAAGAAAAAAAGAAATTGAAGAAAATATATTAGAATTAACACAACAAAGTAAACAAATTAATTTGATATTAAATAAAGATAAATTAGAATCGAAATACAAAGCGATTATAAAAGAAATACCTCGTCAAATTATTTATGCGAAGAAACTTACTGTATCGGATTACGCTGACTATCTTAAACTCATTCCAAAAATAGGGGAGGAAATCATCGAGCTAAATCCAAACTTAAAATGTGCAAGTCCAGAGTATTGTTATATCTCGTATTTTGGTGATATTGAGGAAGGCAAGAGATGGGAAATTGAGTATTGTGAAACGGTTGAAGAAAAAGGAATAGCACCAGCGGGAATTGAATTTAGAGAAAGTGAAGCGATCACGGTTGTGTCTGTTATGCATAAAGGAAGTTATCGAGAATTAAGACTTGCTTTTGCCTATGCGATTGATTGGGTAGAAAAGAATGGATATATTATGGCGGGATATCCAAGAGAGAGTTACATTGATGGTATATGGAATAAAGATGATGAAAGTGAATGGCTAACGGAAGTACAAATTCCAATTAGTAAATAAATAGATTCTCCAACTATCCCTATTTGATGATAAATGGTGTAAAATAGGGATAGTGGAGGATTTCTCATGTTTAAAAAGCTAGATGAAATTAAAGTATTAAGAGATCCAATTCATGGCTATATCCATGTTGAATATGATGTAATATGGAAATGTATCAACAGTCGTGAATTTCAAAGACTACGTCGTATAAAACAATTGGGTGCTTCTTACATGGTGTATCACACAGCAGAGCATTCACGTTTTGCACATTCTTTAGGAGTGTATGAAATCGTAAGAAGAATGATTCAAGAAAATAATGATATTGGATCAACAGTTTCTGAACGAG
>NZ_JAVWNC010000113.1:0-2512 GCF_036637135.1 Anaerorhabdus sp.
AAATCTAGCAAGAACAAATTTTATATCAAAGAGTTATTTAAGTAAAATTAAGAATTTGAAACATGAAATAGATAATGAATTATTATTTCAAATATCTAATAGTTTAGATCTAGAATATTACTACGACACTGATTTAATTAGTAAAAATTTAGAATTATTAGAAAATTTTTATATTTCTTTAGTATTCCATAACCCTAGGGTAACAGAAGAGATTTTACAAATAATAAAGAAAAGGGAGAATATATATTTAAACTCTTCGTTGATTTTCAAATATATATTATATAAGTATGTTTGGTTAAGTATAAATGGAACTTCAAATGAAGAAACAAATAATATTGAGAAATTTATTGAAACTGAATTCATAGCAACAGGTTATCTAGATTCTCATGAATTACAAATTTATTATGATGCGAAAGGTTGTATTCGTTTAAATAGTGAAAATTTTGATGATGCTATTTTGTATTATAACAAAGCATTGTCATTTGGAATTCATAAGTATTCCTACAGTATAACTTGTTATCATTTAGGGAAAACACTATGTTTAATTAATAATTTATTTGATGCAATGTATTATGACAATATTGCGTTAGAGTACTTCACAAAAGAATATAATATTGTTCGTCAACTTTTCACTCAAGTTCATATGGCTAATATTTATGGGAAAAGTAAACAGTTTATTAAAGCGGAGAATATATATAAAGAAATTTTGTTGAGACGAGAAAATAACTCTACAGACGATATATTTTGTACAACTATCAAAACAAATCTAAGTTGGTTGTATATATCACAAAAAAGATATAACGATGCAATAAAAATAATAAATGAAAAGACCAAAGATGAACTAATACCAATTGACTATTTCCATTTAGCTTTGTGTTACTACGAAATAAAGGACTTTATCGCAATGGAAAATACTATTGATTCAGCAAAACATAACATATCGAATGTAAATAACATTATGAAACGATTGGAGTTATTGACATATGTTGTTAACGAAGATAATAATTCGATTGTAGAAAAAATTGAGAATGAATATATAAAAGAACGATTAAGTTCTGATACAGAAGAAAAAGTATTTTATCTTAACCTAATGATTCACTATTGTGAAAAAGAATCAAAATATAAAAAAGCTTTAGGATATTTAAAAGAATTATATAATCTTCAAAATTAACAAAAAGTTTCATAAAAAATAACTATTTAGCTTATTAAATAGTTATTTTGCTTAAAAATATGAAACCGAAAAATATTGTTATGGCATATTCTCTATTTTATAATTTAGATATAGATGAATGTTAATCTAGAAATGCCATAAAATAATGATATTTTAATATGAACTAAGGAATTTTATCGCAAAAGTAATTCTATTATTGTTAAATTACATAGTGTAATAGTTTTAATTAACCATTTATTACTGTTTCAAGGAAAGGATGTTCTAAGTGATGGCAAAGAAGATAAACAGAAAATTTAGAAAAATATTTCTATTATTAATATTGATTATAATTTTTGTATTCATCGCTTTATCACCTTTATATAGAACTAGTTCACAATTCATAAAATGTAATGATAATAATAATATTGTTTTTACAATTTTTAGTAATATAGAAATGAATGATGAATATGCAAAGGTGTTATTGAAATATAAGTTTGAATTTGATTATGCAGTTGCTAAAGAAAAGATATATAACTCGTTTCAAGATAATATCGAAGTAGAAAATGAAAAGAATCGTTTTTCAGTAGAATCTGTATTCAGTCATATGGAATTCAAGGAAAATAATGAGGTTAAGATATTCGTATCATACACTTTAAAAGATAACTTACTTAGAGAAAATAAATATATTTTTGAAACGTTTAGTTACTCTATAGACATTAATAAGTGTAAATTTAAGAAAAACTCATAATAAATAAATGGAGGTATTTATGAGAAAGATAATTAAAATGTTTTTAGTAGGTATTTCATGTAGCTTAGTTATGTGTAATATACTACCTTTATACGCTGAGACTTCAATTACTCAACAACAAACTCATGAACCAAATATTGAAGAAAATTATGAAGATTCAAATAATCAAGAAGATATAAAAATTTGGAGAGTTTACAATTCTCAAGGCACTTTAATTGGAGAAACTCAAAATCCTGATGAATTTATGTTTAAAATGCAATCTGATTTCACATCTATTCAACCACATTCAGGTAAACCAATAGGTAGGCTTGTTCTTGCATTTATTTGGGGATCACTTCAAACGATATCAACAGTGGAATGGGTTGTTGACAAAGTTGTAGGTACATATAATTGGGTAGATGCCAATATCAGATTTGCTCCTGATTTAAACGGAACATATCCAGTAGTTATATATAGCAATGATGGAAATATTTATAATCCATATCCACCGAATTCGTATCAAGGTTGGTATTGGACACAAAATAACTTCTATTATGTAATTGGAATACAATAAAGTATTTATGGTATTCAATGAAATTTTAAAAGTAATAACGTTTCTCCTCATTGTTTTCGAT
>NZ_JAVWNC010000114.1:0-2421 GCF_036637135.1 Anaerorhabdus sp.
ATAGTCGGGTAGGAACACTGTATTACTACACCATTCCCCCCTAAGAACCGTACGTGCGAGTTTCCCCGCATACGGCTCAAGCCTTCCTAAGTCCACTTTCGCGAACCGGCTTCACAACTTTTAAATCTAAGGCATTGATCTGATTAGAGCAGTGAGGATGCACCATAATGGTATCAGTGAATCCGTGTTGCTGACCTTGAAAGGGTAAAGATTTGCGATGCAACTTCCACCCAGATTCATTGTTAATCAGTTTTCGACAAATTGGGCAACAACCATCCTGTTTTGACCAGATATAATTAAGCCGCTTCCTCCCTCTCAACGAATGCTGCATTTTGAGATTCATACGCTCCTCAAAATACCCATTCCATGTAGGATCAAAAGGATTAGCTTCTAATCTAATCGGATGGTGTCTTCGAATAGGAGTATCAACCATTTTCCTCAGTGATTTCAGAATCGGGTTTCCATCTGGAAATCGTTCTCCTGTCGCTTCTGCAAATACCCAATTACGAGTATCCACAGTATGGAAATAACGGTTTCTAACCCAGCCTTTTCCTTTTTGAGGATGGCGACGAAGTGCCCATTGCCATAAAGCACACCAAATCTCATGGTCTACGCGAGCAAATGTTTCTTTCGCTACGATGTGCCTATGATAATTTGACCAGCCTTGGATCATTGGGTTAAGTTTATAAATCAGATGTTCTTGATCCAGTGTCTTATTCCCTTTGATGACTTTACGAACCTTTTCCAGAAATGTTGCCACATTTCCCTTGGAGGGTTTAGTCAATAGTTTTCCATTGTACTTACGTAGGTTTTGACCTAGAAAATCGAAACCTTCATCTATATGCGTAATCTTGGTCTTTTCTGGCGAAAGCATAAGTCCACGCTCTCTCATAAAGTCCTCAATGATTGGTTTGACTTCTTGTTCCAGCAACTCTTTCGAGCAACCTGTTACAATAAAATCATCCGCATAACGTACATAATTGACCTTCAGACGAGTCTGGATTCTATTAGCGTACCGCTTTTGTTTAAAAGCAGCCTCTAATTTAGCTTCCAACCCATCTAAGACAAGATTCGCCAACGTAGGTGAAATAATCCCACCTTGTGGAGTGCCTGCCTCAGTTGGAAAAAGTTGTTTGTCTTCCATATAACCAGCTTTCAACCATTTCTTCAAAATCATGCGATCCGTTTGAATATGATTCAATAGCCAGTTATGGCTGATATTATCAAAGCAACCTTTGATATCACCTTCGAGTACCCATTGAGCACCATGTTTTCTGGACAATACGATGAAGCATTGTTCAATTGCATCCGCAGTGGATCTCTTGGTTCGAAAACCAAATGAACGATGATCCCCAGTCGTTTCCGCCACGGGTTCAAGCGCAAGTAGATAAAGTGCCTGCATTGCTCTATCGTGCATGGTTGGTATTCCAAGCGGTCTTTTCTTCCCATTGGCTTTGGGAATATAGACACGCCTAAGCGGCTTAGGCTGATACCCTCGCCGCTTGAGTGACAGGATTGCTTGAGATTTGGATTCAGGAGTAGACCATATAACACCATCTACCCCTGAGGTTTGCTTGCCTTGATTTTCAGTAACTCGCTTAATGGCTAATGCTTTGCCACTGAACGAGTGGGTAAGAATCCATTGCAAAGTTTTGACCTTGTTATGTTTCCTTTCCTGTGTTGCCTTTACGATACGCGCTTGGAGCCTTCGCACTTCCTGATGACATTTTGCCCAATTAATATTGGACCATGCTATCACTTGGTGTGAGGGTGCACCCGCGCAAATCATTTGTTGCGTAGTCATCTGCTATTCCCTCTTTTAGAAGGTTAATAAAGTTCTCTCGTAAAGAAAGACCTTGTGGAAGTCTGCCCGCTTTCGCGTGGGATAATATTGCTAAATCACTCAATCCCTATCCTCTCCATTACCGAGTGGCATTCGCTTTCTCCACATTCCTTTACCCGCACCACCAACAGCATCCTTTACAGTTTGCCTGCCCTAATTAAGGCAATGATACGGGCTTACCATGTTTCATTTGAGTAACGAAATGGGTTAGACCCTGCCTTTCCACCGGCGACCTTATTGTCCGTGTATTCCTAGAATTCAAAGGAATAACCAGTCGCATACCTTTTGGTTCAAGCCTATCAGCATCTTTGGCTTGTTAATCCTAACGATGTTTATCAGCAGTTCACTTATGTTGGTCATACCATCTAGCCTAGCGCTGTACCCGCATTGATGCTCGCAGGTCATACCTTTGCTTCACAGCATCGATATGGGCTTTAAGCCCAGCTACATTGTCCCAGCAGTTTCACACAGAATCGTTACCAATCCTGCATGTGCCAGTAGGCTACTGATGACGGAACATCAGGTTCCTCAACAAGTTTCCTCGTTGGAACAATTACTCAAACAACCTCATGTCACAC
>NZ_JAVWNC010000115.1:0-2167 GCF_036637135.1 Anaerorhabdus sp.
TTTGATTTATACTATAATTATACAATTTTTTCTTTACTTTATCACCGTGTCATCATTTATTGTTGTATTAGTGGAGGAATAACATGAAGTCAAATACAATATCACAGGTTTCCAAAACATTGGGTATATCAACTCGAATGTTACGATATTATGAGCAAATTGGATTAATACACTGTTCTCGATTGGATGATTACGCTTATCGTGTTTATGATTTAGAAACGATTGAGAAACTCAAACAAATTTTATTACTCAGAAAACTAAGAATACCTGTAAAGCAAATCAAGACAATACTTCTTAATCCGAATGCAATAAATACTGTAAAAGTATTTGAACAAAACATCATGGAAATTGATGAAGAGATTACCGCTTTAGCAACCATCAAAGATATTCTCCTTCACTTCATACAAAAATTAAGTGAAGATACAAAACTACCCCTACTCGAAATCATCAATTCATCAACTGAACTAGGAAGCATTCTTGATTCACTTAATTTAATCAGTATTAATTTTAAGGAGGATCAAACAATGAGGAGTTTGAAAAAAGCTGATGAAAAGTTATCAATTTTAAAAGATGTAAGGATTATTTATTTACCACCAACTACTGTTGCATCTGCCCATCACATTGGTGATGACCCTGAATTTCATGCAAATAAAATGATTGATGATTTTGTTCGAAATTCAAAGTTAGATGTAATAAAACCAGATTTACGTCATTATGGATTCAATCATCCAAATCCTATTGATGAAACCGGATATCATGGATATGAATCATGGATTACTATACCCCATGATTTAGAAGTGCCAAAACCCTTAACCAAGAAAGAATTTAATGGTGGTTTGTATGCTGCCCATATGATTTCATTTGGAAATTTCAATGAATGGGAAGACTTAGCTAAATGGGTAAACGATAGTGAAGAATATGATTTTGCAGGTGATTGGTTAGATCAAGAACATATGTGTGGCTTGATGGATGAGCATTTGAATTACTACAGTCATATCCATTTAGAAAATACCGAACCAGAAAATATGCAGATTGATTTACTGATGCCAATAAAGGAAATCAAAAGAAAAGAAGAGGGTAATTAATTACCTTCTTCTTTTAACAACACCTCTTTACACTTTGTATAAACCATTCATTGAATTTCTCAGGATCAGTATCCAATATGACTGTTGTGTTTGGTTCCTTATTGAGGAATCCTCTTAAATCAACAACACTACATCCGGATGTATATTCGCCCTGTGTTTCAATATCGACAAAGACATCAACAGTTTTAAATATATCAGGTTGAAGTAAATATGCTGTTGCATAACTATCATACATTGTTAATCCTGTTTCAAATGATCCTCCACGATATCTTTTAAATAGTGAGTAGAACATCTCTCCTGTTTTATTTAATGTTTTTATATGTTCGCTAACATCCTTTGTGATTAATGCTCTAACCCCTGCATCAAGAGGTACCATTGTTAGTTTTAGTCCACTGTGAAATACAATCCTTGCAGCTTCAGGATCGGCACAAAAATTGAACTCTGACATAACCCCTCGATTACCTCTTCCTGTAGAACCTCCCATCATGATAATCTCTTTGATATTCGGTTTTACTTCAGGATACGTAGATAATAATAAAGCAATATTAGTAAGTGGACCTATTGGTAATATAGTTATAGGTTCATCACTTTCCATAATGATTTTTCTCATAAGCTCTATTGAACTTTCTTGACACAATAAACTCATATCCGGATCCTCAAAATCAAATCCTTCCATCCCTGTCTTACCATGAACTTCACTTGCATCAATAATATCTCGTAGTAATGGTTTGCGTGCACCTGATGCAACAGGTATGTTTTCTTTACCAAAGAACTTCACTAAACGTAATGCATTGTATGTTGTTTTATCCAACCCTACATTACCAAAAACTGTACTAATACATTTTATATCTAATTCATCAGAAAATAATGCAATCGCAATCGCAACTGCATCATCTATACCTGGGTCAGTGTCTATTATGATTGGTCTTTTTGTCATCTTTACATTCTCCTAAATTCGTAAATCAATTATCCGTTAGATATAATTAAATATCAATAGCGAATCGTTTGTGGTTATTCCTACTTTGACATTATAGCTTGAAACAAACCTACTATAAATATAATGATAAGGTAAAATGGTAAAA
>NZ_JAVWNC010000116.1:0-2136 GCF_036637135.1 Anaerorhabdus sp.
TATAATTCTATCTTGTTTAGACAAGGAGATATTATGTTTAAGAAAAGGAAGTTTTTAATTATTCTACTAGCTGTTATATCATTTTTAATATTATGTGTAATCGGCTTTGCGGGTAATTATTTAGTAGATTACGCAATAACTGTTGATGAAAATGGAAATCTCGGTTCAATGAGTGAACCCTATACAGGAATACAAGATACCTTAGCTCAAAAGGAATATGATGAATGGATAACTAATCAAGATTTAGGTGAGTGGGAAATAACAAATAAAGAGGGATTAAATCTATGGGCACAATACTATCCCGCTTTAGAAGATACTAATGTGACTATCCTTGCAGTCCACGGTTATACTGTTGATCATCGTGATATTGTTCCTGCTATTAAACCCTTCGTAGAGCAAGGTTATTCTGTTCTGGCTATTGACCAAAGAGGTCGAGGGCAAAGTGAGGGTAATTATCTAGGTATGGGTTGGTTAGAAAAAGATGATGTCATCGAATGGATTAATGCTATTATTGAGCAGTATCCAAATAATAAGATTATTCTATATGGAGAATCAATGGGTGCAGCCACCGTAATGTTAGCCGCAAGCCAACAATTACCTGAGAATGTTATTGGTGTTATTGAAGATTGTGGATATACATCTGCCTATGAAATGTTTGAGGATCAATTAAAAGAAAGATTTGGCTTACCAGCTTTCCCATTTCTACCTGCAGCCCAAATTGTAGGTCAACTTAGAGCTTGTTATGATTTTGGAAAAGCAAGTCCTATTAATGCTCTAAAAAATGCAACATTACCTATCTTGTTTATTCATGGGGGCGATGATACTTATGTACCGACATGGATGGGTGAGAAACTCTATGCATCGTATCAAAATCAAAAAGAATTATTAATCATACCTGGTGCTGAACATGGTGCTAGTGCTGATGTTGACCCTGATTTATACTACAAAACAATATTTGATTTTATAGAAAGCATAAATTGAGGAGAATAGCAAAATGAATAAAATATTAAAACGTATCTTAATTACAATCGTAGTCATCATCCTAATATTAGTAGGTGGTTTCTACGCAATGTTCAATAAAGAAATATCAACAATGAATAGTGTTAAGAAGATTGATGATTATGGGTTCTACGAGGTTCATATATCTAATGATTATGGATTAGATGGTTTAGTGGAACAAGGTGGTGCTGAGAGTGATGGTGCTTTAATTCAATATCTAATTAAGACATTGGTAAAAGGACTTCCTATTGAATTCAATATTCCTGATTTTGGTTGTAGTACATTCCAAGCACAAACACCAGAAGGTGAATGGATTTTTGGAAGAAACTATGACTTAGACCCAATTCCTGGAATGTTAGTCTTTACAGAACCTGAAAATGGTTATCGTTCTGTATCGATTGCGAATATCAATGTATTGGGATTCACATTAGAAGATGGACCTGACACATTCTTTGATAAAATTATGACTTTAGCTGCTCCTTATGCAATCATGGATGGTATGAATGATCAAGGACTTAGTATAGGCGTACTCTTAATCAAAGATACACCAACAAATCAAGACAATAATAAATTAGACCTAACAACAACATCTGCAATTCGATTAATTCTTGATCATGCTGCCAATGTTGAAGAAGCAATCTCATTATTTGAAGATATGGATATGCATGCATCTGCAAATGCTTCTTACCATTTCCAAATAGCTGATGCCCAAGGAAACAGTGCTGTAATTGAATATATTGACAATAACTTAAGTGTTATTCGAAAAAATGATGGTGAAGTTCAAGCATTAACTAATTTCTTAATTAGTGAAGAGAAATACAATTTTGGTAAAGGTCAAGATCGTTATGAAATCTTAATTAACACTTTAAATGAAAACAACGGTATCTTATCAACAACTGATGCCATGAATTTACTTCAAGCGGTGAGTCAAGATAAAGTAGATAGCGATGGTGATATTATCGCTACTCAATGGTCAGCAGTTTATAACAATTCAAAGAAAACATTAGACATTGTGGTTGGAAATAACTTTGATCAAGTGTATTCATACCAATTATTTGAATAATATAGTTTCATTAACTAGTTTATTCATAATAGTTACTTAAATATCGAGGAAGGAGTTTTATTCCTTAATAGAAA
>NZ_JAVWNC010000117.1:0-2041 GCF_036637135.1 Anaerorhabdus sp.
GACAAAGCATGAATATTCAATAAATATCCTTTATCTAATTCAAAACTTACGACTAAATTTTCACTTGCTTCAGTATAAGTGATTAGTGCATTAGAAATATTCGGAGATGCATTTAGATCTCTAATGTTTCCATCAATTGTTCCTGTCAATACACCATTTAAATTAATCACTAGTTCTGTATCATTTTCAACTGTAACTATTGCATTAGCCGGAACTATTAATTCGCAATTTCCTTTTATTACAAAGTAGTTCTCATTGCCACCTTCATGTGTAATGTCTTTAGTAAAATTATAAATTCCATCAGCCAATTCAATCTTACTCATGGTTGGATCAGCATAATATAAACCACCAATTACACCATTTGCATTTGAAACATAGACATATTTATACGGATTATTCGCATCATTTCCATAATCAGAATAAATTAAATCATTATAACATTTTGAGTATGTGTTTGATTTTGCGATTGCTGCATAATCAAGGGATAGATTAACTGATTTTTCCGAACCTTTTTTATTCGTTGTACCATACGGGAATCCTTGTCCTGCCGAAAATATGATCCCTGTACTTGACCAATTGATATTTTCATAGCCATATCCTTCAATTTGGTTATTTTGAATTATCACATTAGTTCCAATATCTGTACCAGCTAAAATTACGATTCCATTTGATATCGCACTAGTACCATTAATATTAGTGTTCGCAATCAATTTGTTATTTGTTAAATTAACTTTATTTGATACTACAGTTATAGCATTTCTTCTAGCATCTGCTTCATTTCCAGTTACCCAACCTTCATTGTGAATTTCTAATCCATTAATACTTACATTATCCGCATCAACAACGAATGATCCATATACCTTATTACCCTCTACACCTGAGATTGCCTTCGTCTTATTTACGCGATAAATTGTATATTCATTTTCATTCCCCAATGTACCTCTAACTTCAATTTGAGTCATATTAGATTTTAAAGCACTCTCCATTTGCTCTTTTGTTTGAACAACTACTTTTGTTTCTTTGTCTGAAGTATAGAATGGCACTGTATTTACCACTGTATTTCCACTAATAATTTTTGGATTATCTACTTCTTGTCCTTTTACAAAAACCTTACCCATATTTTCAAAAGACTTAATATCAATAACTGATGTATATGCAAAGCCACCTAAACTACCCGCATTTACATATGACGCATTAATTCTTCCTTCATTTTTGCAATTTTCTACCGCAACTGTCGAATCATTACCAGTATATGAAACTGTACTACTCCCTTTCCAATTCGGATAATCCGTTTTTGAAGAGGCATCAAAACTACCTGTTTTCTTTGTTGTAGCTTCTGTTATACTTCCCCAGATACCACCAACATTCGCTTCTCCATTAATCGTTACATTAGAGTTAATATTTATGTTTTTAAATGAATAAATTGCATTACTTTTCCCCACTGAATAGTGAGAATAATTCCACATTTGACCTACTATACCTCCTGCAGACCATGATTTGCAAGTACCATCTGTTGATTGAGGATCATTTATATAAACCTCACCATTATTTAGAGTTATTCCATCAAACGTTGAACCTCCTAATGCATAAGCAGCAACTACCGCTACTCTACTCTCACCACCAACATTGAAATCTTCAAATCTAATATTTTTTATAGTTGCATCACTTACAAAACCAAATAATGCTGATCCATCATTTGCTGTGTCTGAATCATTGTATGATTTCAATCCTTTGATAGCATAGTTATTTCCATTTAAAGTTCCCGAAAATGTATTGTGATAGAACCAAAAATCCGCATAATTTACACCTGCATCTCTACCATCATATGTAGTTCCAGCACGTGCATATCTTATTCCTATTGGTGTCCATGATTTCTTATTCAAATCAATATCCGCACCAAGTGTAATTACTTTCCCTGCAAAATTATTTCCTTCATTTACTAGTTTACCAAGTCCCGCTAATTGCGCACCATTATAGATTGTAAAACTTGTTGAATTAGCATTATACCAACTTGTATCTATTTTTACACCATCCCATGGAG
>NZ_JAVWNC010000118.1:0-1948 GCF_036637135.1 Anaerorhabdus sp.
CATTGTTTTTATAATTTACGTTCTATCGTTGTTTCTATACCGATTTTGCCAGGTTTTAGAATCGTTGTTGTATATTCAATTGCATTTCCTTCATATAATACACGTGTAAATTGAAGTAGCATTGCTTGTTTATCAATTTTTAGTTTGCTCGCTTCATAAGCTGTTGGATTATGTGGTGTTAACTTTTCATTACCAGTTAAATGTTTTACTCCAAGCGATTTAAAATAATCATATAAACTTTCAAATTTAAATTCTTTTGGTAGTCTTCCCTTAACAAGATTTTCTGGGATATATGTCAATTCTAATAAGATTGGATCTCCATCAATTAGTCTTAATCGTTCCAATTCAATTACTTCATTACTTTGAAATAGATCAATGACTTTTTTGGGTGCATTAAGTGTTCTTCTAAATTTAAGTATTTTTGTTTCATAGTTGTTGGATACCTTCTTTGCTTCCTCGCTAAAACTAAAGAATCCTTGCATTTGGATACTTAATTTTTCTTCTGCTACAAAAGTTCCAACACCATGTTTCTTTTCGATTACACCTGCATTCTCTAATTCTTGCATTGCTTGTCTTACAGTCGCTCTACTCACATGAAACTCTTCCATCCACTCAGGTTCAGTAGGTATCTTATCACCTACTTGTAATTGATGATTTGAGATATAGTTTTGAACTGCTTCCATAACAATTACATAACGAGGTCTCTTATCTATTTTCATACACAATCTCCCTTACTACTACTTAGTATAGATTTTAACACGATTTGCGACTTTTGGTACCTGATCATCTGTTGATGGCCAATCTGCTTTTACACCATGTTTTAATGAGATATGAACAATAAGTGATTGCATGATAAGTGCATACAATAAAACACCTAAAACTGGATGATTATTTATGACTTCTTCTTTTTTGAGTTGGAAATAATATTTTGTTTGTACATCACATTCCTTCGGAGTATGAAATCCAATGCCCACTACGATACCTTTTAAACGATCTGTCGCAACTTCATTCATCATATCTATATCATAGTTTGATACATACATATCCGGATATAGGTAATGCATACACAACACAGGTGAATTCATAATTAACTTTGGTCCATGACGATATTCAATTGATGAATTAAAGTTACTTAAGAATTTACCACCCGTTAGTTCTACTGCCTTTAAAGCAGTCTCTGCCGCTAAGTGTTCAAATTCTAAACTTCCAACTGTTGTCATCGAGATTGTATCAAGAGATGCGATTTCTTGAATCATATCCATTTTATTTTTAAAGATATCACTTGCTTGTTCTTGAGCAATATGACCAAATTCAATGTAATCATCAATGTGTTTTATGTCAAATATCGCCAGTGCTTGTAAAATAAGACACGTAAATTCCGCTGTTGCCGCGAAGCTTTTTCCTTTTGTGTTCTTAGGTAATGGAATATACAATGTTTTATCATTCATATACTCATTCACTAAAATACCATTATCCACACACAGTACAAACATTTGTTTTAAGTCTTTGCACATTGCTTGCGCTAATCGAACTGCCTCAACACTTTCCGGTGTGCTACCACTACTACCAAATGAAACCATGAGTATCGGTTGGTCAATATTAAAATATACTTCTGGTTGTAGAATCAATTTTGTTGAATATACTGTTTCCACATCTAAATTTAAATTCTTCTTTAATGTATTCTCTACAATGCTTGCAGCTAGTGCAGAACTCCCTGCACCAACCAAATATATTTTTGTATTATTCAAATCGAAGTCATTAAAGAATGACTCAATTTTAGTTGTATTCTCTTTTACTTGTTGAACCAACTCTTTCCATAGTTGTGGTTGTCTTTCAATTTCAGTTGCAGCAAAGTAACCACCCTTTTCTTTTAACACTGTTTCGTCTAATCCTAGGTATTCCATACTTATTCCTCCAGTCGTACGTACGTCTAATTTACCCCAACATG
>NZ_JAVWNC010000119.1:0-1922 GCF_036637135.1 Anaerorhabdus sp.
AATAAAAAACGTCCTTCAACAAAAGGACGTTTTAATACGCGGTACCACCTTAATTCATAGTCTAAACTATGCACTTAACCTTTTAACGCAAGTGTACGGATTCTCCTATTAACTTAGAGAATCAACTCCTAGACTACTGTTCAATTTGTGTACGAACCTTTAACATCAACCAAGGTTTTTCTTGTTGTCACCACAAATTTACTTCCTTCTATTCAAAGTTGTTATGAATATTTTACCAAGATGTCTTGGAAAGTCAATACGTTATTCTTCAACAAAAGAATCAATCTTTTGCCAAAGTTCATCAACACCTTCTTTAGTTTCACTGCTGAAGTCAATAATACTTGTTGATGGAACTGCTAATGTCTCACTAATACATTTTTTAAGTTTCGCAAGTTCACTACGTTTGCATTTATCTTTTTTAGTTGCAATTACAACGATAGACATATGTAGTTCTCTTGCATATTCAATCATGATGATATCATCTTTTGTTGGTTTATGACGATAATCAACAATAAGAATCAAAGCTTTTAAATTAGGTCGATTACCAAAGTAACCATCCATCATTTCTCCAAATTGTATCAATTCTTTTTGGCTACGGTTCGCAAAGCCATATCCTGGAACATCCACCAACATGCAACGATTATCTACTTTAAAGAAGTTTAAGAAACGTGTCTTCCCTGGTTTATTTCCAACATAGGCTGCTTTTTTGCGGTTTACAAGTGCGTTTATTAGAGAAGATTTACCCACATTACTTCTACCTGCTAATACAAACTCAGGTAAATCTGATTGTGGGCAATCCTCAATTTTAGGTGAACTTGTAAGAAATTCTACCTCATGATAATTCATTGAACGAGTGCTTCTTTCAAAACTTGTTCCATTGATTCAACTGGAATGAATTGAACACTTTCTTTTACTGTATCTGGTATTTCATCTAAATCTTTCAAGTTACTCTTTGGAATAATAATATGCTTTATACCAACACGATGAGCCGCAAGACTCTTTTCACGTAAACCACCAATCGCAAGAACATTTCCACGAAGTGTAACTTCACCCGTCATCGCTAAATCAGAACGAACTGGTGTTTGAGTAATGGCAGATACTAGAGCAGTAGTTAAGGTAACCCCTGCACTAGGACCATCTTTTGGTACTGCACCTTCTGGTACATGGATATGAATATCATGGGAATCAAAGAATTTAGGATCAATCTTATATTTCTTTGCATTTGATTTAATATAATCTAAGGCAATAGAAGTCGATTCTTTCATAACATCACCCAGTTGACCCGTAACTGTGAAACGTCCTTTACCATCAAAGTATGTTACTTCTACTGGTAATACATCGCCACCAAATGATGTGTACGCAAGTCCTGTAACAACGCCAATTTGGTTTTTCTTTTCCTTTTGTCCATAATCGAAGATTTCTTTACCAAGCCATTCAAGAATTAATTTTTTAGTGACTTTGATTGATTTCTTCTTTTCTTTTAATATCGCAAGTACTGATTTACGGCATAACGATGCAATAACACGTTCTAATTGACGTACTCCCGCTTCGCGTGTGTAATGACGAATTAAATAATAAAGTTCAGCTTCTTCAAGTTTGAATTGTTTTTCTTTTAAACCATTCATAATTAATTGTTTTTTAATTAAATGATTTTCAGCAATCTTCACTTTTTCAACTTCAGTATAACTCGATAATTGAATGATTTCTAAACGATCTCGAAGTGCTGCAGGAATATCTTCAAGATAATTTGCAGTTGCGATAAACATAACATTTGATAAATCATATGCCTCTTCTAAATAATGATCAGAGAAGAATGCATTTTGCTCAGGATCTAATACCTCAAGCATTGCACTACTAGGATCACCTTTGTAATCGGAACCAAGTTTATCAATTTCATCAATTAAGAAGACAGGATTAATTAC
>NZ_JAVWNC010000120.1:0-1854 GCF_036637135.1 Anaerorhabdus sp.
AAACAACAGCACTAATTAGAAAAGATATTACAAAAAAGTAATGTCTTTTTTTTGCACTAAAAAACACTGAAATCAATGAAGAAATCAGTGTTTTTTAGTATAATTGTAGTATGGAAACAAGAATGAATACCACACATACAATAACCCTTAAGCAAGATTATTGTATACCATGCCAGTTTATATTTCCACAAGAATTTGAAAATTTGATAGAAAATTCAAGTTCAGTAAAAACATTGAAGACGATATTGGGAGGAATCAACTTAGAAAAATACAAACCCAAGCACGAAACAAGAGGTCGTAAAGGGTATGAATATCGTCCAATGATGGAAAGTATACTGTATGCATATACGCTTGGAATTTATAGTGTAAGAAAAATAGAAGAAGCGATGAAGAATGACATTCGGTTCATTTGGTTATCAGGGGGTATTCATCCCAGCTACAAGACGATCAGTGAATTCATCAAATATCAAATCGGTAAGAATGCAGAAACAATCTTCAAAGAATTAAATGATGTCATTGAAGCTGAAGATGATATCGATGTAAATACGATCTATATTGATGGAACAAAGATAGAAGCCAATGCAACTAAGTTTTCATTTGTATGGAAAAAAGCAACACAGAAGTATCAAGAAAAACTCATGGTAAAAATGAGTAAAGACATCGTGGAGTTAGATGAGTTTTTCAAGGAATGTAATATCGGAATTCATTACTTAGTGAAAGACTTTTATCAAGTCGAAGATTTTATCGAAGTGTTTAACTCGTTAGATAAAATACATCAAAATGTAGATAGCATATTTACCTACGGCAAAGGACATCGCAAGAATGAGTTTCAAAAATGGTATGAAACATTTGAAAGTTATAAAAACAAAGCAATGGAATACAGTGAGAAGATAAGAATTTGTGGTAATAGAAACAGTTATTCAAAAACAGATCATGATGCAACGATGATGCATGGCAAAGAAGATTATTATAATAAGACAGGAATCTTTAAGGCGTACTATAATATCCAAGTAGGAGTATCCAACGAATACATAAGGCTAATTGGTGTTTATCAAGATAGTAATGACTTAAGAACATTTAAACCCTTTATGGAAGATTACAATCGACTCTATCAACATTATCCAATTTATCCAGTAGGAGATGCAGGATATGGTAGCTATGAAAACTACATTTATTGTATATCAAATCATATGGAGTTAGTACAAAAGTATAATACCTTTTCACAGGATAAAGAAGGAAAAGAGAAAGTAAGATATCAAGTAACAAAAGAAGGAAAGATGGTATGTCCAAAAGGTCATGAATTCATCTATAATCGAGATACAGAAAGCATAAGATATGGAGTTTATAAAATAGTACAAAACTATGTGTGTACAAGATGTAAAGATTGTCCGATAAAATCAACATGCACAAAAGAAAAAGATAGTAAATCATTAGCTATTAATGTTGTCTATGAAGAAATGAAACAAGTAGTACAAGACAATTTAAACAGTGATTTAGGAATACAACAACGAGTTAGACGATCGATAGAAGCAGAGGGAGCCTTTGGAATTATCAAACAAGATTGGGACTATCGAAGAATCCATAGACGAGGAATAGATAATGTGAAACTTGAGATGTTTCTTATCGCTATAGGATTCAATATGAAGAAGTTTCATCAAAGAATGGTTATCAGAAAATCGAAGATAATGAATTAATTCATCCTAGACGATTTGAATGAGTTCTTTTTAGTGTCCTCGAATTGAGGTTTTTTTATTTGGAGATGTTTCTCATTTCTCATTTTACTTTTAGAATCAAAAAAAAGAAGCTATTACGCTTCAGATGATCAAATTGTATCACCTATTTCGTAACAGCCCC
>NZ_JAVWNC010000121.1:0-1706 GCF_036637135.1 Anaerorhabdus sp.
ATATTTTCTTTAACTTGTTTCATAATTTCAGTAGAAGTTAGACCATACTTTTCAAGTAATGCACCTGCTGGTCCACTTTCTCCAAATGTATCTTTCGTTCCAATTCTTACTATCTTCTTTGGACACTTACTTACCGATAACTCTGCGATTGCTCCACCAAGTCCACCGATGATACTATGTTCCTCTGCTGTGATAATTACATCATGATTCTTTAATACTTCTAGTATTCCTTCTTCATCCAATGGTTTTATACAACTTACATTCACTACTGTTGGATTGATTCCTTCTTTTACTAATTCTTCTTTTGCTTTAAGTGCTTCTTGTACCAGTAATCCTGTTGCTAGTATCGCTACTTTGCTCCCTTGATTTAGTGTCGATATCTTTCCAATCTTGAACTCTGTTCCTGCTGGATAGACATCTTCTACTTTTCCTCGTCCTAATCTTACATAACAAGGTCCTTCTATTTCTGCTACATGTTTGATGATTGCGTATGTTTCTTCCTCATCACATGGTTGGAATACTTTCATTCCTGGTATTACTCTCATTAATGCGATATCTTCTAATGCTTGATGACTTGCACCATCTTCTCCAACACTAATCCCTGCATGTGTTCCACATACCTTCACATTCAAATGTGGGTATCCGATGCTGTTTCTTACTTGTTCCCACGCTCTTCCTGTTGCGAAAATAGAGAAACTTGATGCGAATACTGTATATCCACTTGCTGCTATTCCTGCCGCTGTTGACATCATATTCCCTTCTGCGATTCCCATATTAAAGTGTCTTTCTGGACATGCTTTTTTTGCGTCTGCTGTTTTCGTTGATTTTGTTAAGTCAGCGTCTAATACTACGACTTTATCATTCTCTTCTATCAGTTTCGCTAATGCGATTCCATATGCTTCTCTTGTTGCCTTTGCCATAGTTTATGCCTCCTCTATTTCTTTCACTGCTGCATCACATTCTTCTTGCGTTGGTGCTACTCCATGCCATGCCGCTTTATTTTCCATGAAACTTACACCCTTACCTTTAATTGTTTTTGCCACAATTACTGTTGGTTGTCCTTTTGTTTCTTTTGCTTCTTGGTATGCCTTTCTGATTGCATCTAGGTCATGTCCATCTATACAAATCACATGCCATCCAAATGCTGCGAACTTCTCATCTAGTGGTGTTGGATTCATTACTTCATGAATATCTCCATCAATTTGTAATCCATTAAAGTCCACGATAGCACATAGATTATCTAATTGATAATGAGCTGCTGCCATTGCTGCTTCCCATACTTGTCCTTCTTCACATTCGCCATCTCCAAGTAATGCATAGACACGATGACTATTCTTACTTAATTGATTCGCCATAGCCATTCCTACTGCTGCAGAAATACCTTGACCCAATGATCCTGTTGACATATCTACTCCTGCTACATAGTTCATGTTTGGATGTCCTTGTAGTTTTGAATCGATATGACGGAATGTTTCGATATCTTCTTTTAAGATTCCTTTTTCTTTTAATACACCATATAATAATGGACTTGCGTGTCCCTTTGATAGTACAAAGCGATCTCGATCTGTTGTCCCTGCATTTTCTGGTGTTATATCCATTTCTTCAAAATACAACACACCGATTAGGTCTGCAGCTGATAACGATCCTCCTGGATGCCCAGATTTTCCCGCTGTTACCATTTCGATGATACTTTTTCTTATGCCTTT
>NZ_JAVWNC010000122.1:0-1491 GCF_036637135.1 Anaerorhabdus sp.
TTTTTTTATCTTATAGGAAAGTTCTTCACGATGAATAGAACGATAGAGAGATGAGGAAACTTAAGATAGTGAAAGGTTAGGAGAAAAGACTTGAAATATATTCAAGTTCGACTGTTTCTATAGTATCCTAGTATC
This sequence comes from Anaerorhabdus sp., assembly GCF_036637135.1. Lineage (GTDB taxonomy): Bacteria > Bacillota_I > Bacilli_A > Erysipelotrichales > Erysipelotrichaceae > Anaerorhabdus. Next base: position 136 of record NZ_JAVWNC010000122.1, read on the forward strand.
AAATCTTGGAGGTACTCATTATGAAAACAATCTCCTACTCCAATCGTCTTTATCTAAGTGAATTAGAATCACAAGTGATTAAAGAGGATATCCATTTATATCATCAAATGGTGATTCGTTCTTATCGTCTCATCTATCATAAAAACTACCATGGTTTACAAATCAATTCACTCCAAAAGAAAGTGAAGTCTTTTTATGGTGCCAATGATTATCTGCCTTTATCCGCTATTCATGAAGCCAAAGCCCTGTTTAAATCATCCAGTAGTTTACATAAGCTGCATGTAAAGAAGTTAGATAAGCAAATAAGTAGGATTAAACAAAAGGTAGATAAAACAAGGAAAGAAATAGAAAAGATAGAAAATCAAATCCAACAGTTGATCCATAAGACAAGAGAAGGAAAACAAACTAAAAGTGATTATCTCCTTGAAGTACAAATCTTAAAACCAACATTAAAGCAATTGAAAAGTAGAAAAGGACAACTCAACTTTCGATTGAATCGGGTAATAGCAAAACAAAGGAAGCTTACTCATCGTGTACCTATGATTCACTTTCATGAAGCTACATCGATGACAATACCAGGAAGAAGACAAGGAAAGTATAGTAATTGTATATTCAAATATCACCTTGATGAAGATACCCTTGTTTATCGTAGCCGCCAACAAGAGATTCATTTACCCATTGAGTTTCAACCTCATTCAGAACAACTAAAAGATAAAATCAAACTTCCTCATAATACAGCAGGTAAAGCAGTAGCATATCAGATTATGGATAAAGGAAAATACTTCATCATAAAAGCAATCTTTGATTTAAATGAAACACTTATTCATACAACAAAGGATAACGGATGTATCGGTGTAGATATCAATATTAACCATCTCGCAGTTACAGAAATCAACAAAGAAGGAAATTTAGTAGGTACTACAAATTATCCAATACTGGGGTATAATGCAAAACAAAGGAAACATAACTTACAAGGAATCATTAAAACCATCATAGAAGACTGTGCAATGAAACAAAAAGATTGTATTGTAGAAAATCTTGACTTTGAACAAGCTAAATCAGAAAGCTTATATCAGAGGAAAAGAAGAAACAGAATGTTATCCGAGTTTGCATATCGGCAAATAGTGGAAATGTTTATAAGGAAAGGAGTTCAATGGGGTGTCAAAATAGAAGTAGTAGAACCTGCGTATACCAGTTTTATAGCGAAGATAAAAGTAACAAGACAATATGGATTATCCATTCATCAAGGAGCAGCGATGATAGTCGCAAGACAAGGAATGGGATATCAAGAAAGAATACCGAGAGAGTGTCAGTATTTTGCCTCTACTTGGAAACAAATGAAACAAGTCTTTAAGA
>NZ_JAVWNC010000123.1:0-1450 GCF_036637135.1 Anaerorhabdus sp.
CTGTTGAAAAACATGGTCATCGATCACTCTAATCAAGTCTGGTGTACAGATATCAGTGTGCCGCAGCAAGCGGCGTAAGAGATGAGGGTATGGCCCCTCGCTATCGGCTTGCAGGAGCAGGTAGCAAACCACCATAAGCGGCTTGGATCAAAAGTCCCGGTCGTGAGCGTTATGGAAAAGGCATCGTAGAGATGTCAGGTAAGAATTAGGAAGGCGAACAACAGTGAACTGCCGTTCAAGTGTCGAAAGTACTCAAATGACATCAAAACCGGGGATGGAAGTTACCCCGCGATTAGTTTGGCCGTTACCTGCTTACGGGCCATTCGGTGTCCGGCGTAGAGGCAGCGCGATCCTAATTCAGGCTCTTACGTTGAACTGCGGGAACCTTCGGTGGCGATGTCAAGCGAAAGGTACAAGCTCAAAAGGCAAGGCCGATAATAGCAATGCGTCACCAAGGGGCGGAGCAGCTCGTAGTAGTGTTGAAGTTACTGTAATGGTAATGGAGCGAAGGGGCTGCATTATCCAGGTCTGCGGTCTTGTCAACTGCACAAGCAGGAGGAACAAGGCTTTATGACCAAACCATTTAACATTCCTAAAGCGTTAATTTGGGAGGCATTCAAGAAAGTCAAAGAGAATGGCGGTGCTGCAGGCATCGATCATGAATCTATTGAGCAATTCGAACACCACTTAAAAGGCAACCTGTATAAACTATGGAATCGACTTTGTTCAGGCAGTTATTTTCCACCGCCAGTCAAAGGTGTTCCGATTCCAAAGAAATCAGGTGGGGTACGTATGTTAGGCATTCCAACAGTAGCGGATCGAGTAGCACAAACAGCTGTCAAGCTTATATTGGAGCCACAGATTGATCCTCTATTTCATCCAAACTCTTATGGATATCGTCCAGGGCGTTCTGCCCATGATGCGATAGCTGTGGTGAGACGACGAAGTTGGGAGTATGACTGGGTTGTGGAATTTGATATCAAAGGTCTATTTGATAACATTGACCATAATCTACTCATGCATGCACTTAAGAAACACTGCGAAATTCCATGGATTCTTCTCTATGTAGAACGCTGGTTAAAAGCACCTATGCAAAATGTAGATGGTCAAGTTTTAGAAAGGAATCACGGCACACCGCAAGGTGGAGTTATCAGTCCTCTATTGGCTAATTTATTTATGCATTATGCTTTTGACATGTGGATTACCAAGAATCTTGCGAGTGTAAGATTCTGCCGCTATGCGGATGATGGAGTAATTCATTGCCGAAGTTTATCTCAAGCCAAACTTGTTTTACAAAAGATTGGTGCACGATTTCGTGAATGTGGACTCGAATTGCATCCAGATAAGACAAAGATTGTTTATTGCCAAGATGTGAATCGTCGCCAAACATATCCAGATGTTCAATTTACTTTTCTCGGGTACACGTTTAGGCCCCGTAAGGCTGTGGACA
>NZ_JAVWNC010000124.1:0-1021 GCF_036637135.1 Anaerorhabdus sp.
TATCTTTGTACTCGACCTGAAGCATCCCCTTGACATAGGGCTTCAACTTCAGCTTCACTCACAAGATTAAAGTCTCCTGGAATGGTGTGTTTCAATGCGGATGCTGCTACTGCAAATTCTAACGCTTCTTGTTTATTCTCTTTTGTTAATAATCCATGAATTAATCCACCAGAGAAACTATCTCCTCCACCTACTCGATCGACAATGGGTTCAATGTCATATCGTTTTGATTGGTAGAATGTTTCTCCATCATATAATAATGCTTTCCATCCATTGTGATTCGCACTAAAGCTTTCTCTTAATGTGGATGTGATGATCTTGAATCCAAATACTTCTTTCATCTCTTTGAAGATTTCATAATATCCTTCAGCTCCTGTTTCTCCTTTTTCCACATTCGCTGTTGGTTTAAATCCCAAACATAGTTCTGCATCTTCTTCATTACCAATACATACATCCACGTATTGCATTAATGGTTTCATGATGGACTGTGCTTTTTCTTTTGTCCATAATTTCTTTCTAAAGTTTAAATCTACTGAAACTGTGACATTGTACTTCTTGGCAGCGATACATGCCTTTTCTAATAACTTAGCGGTTGTATCACTGATGGCTGGTGTGATCCCTGACCAGTGGAACCAGTCTGCATCTTTCATGATGGCATCAAAGTCAAAGTCAGATTCACTTGCTTCTGCTATAGCGGAATGAGCACGATCATAAATGACTTTACTTGCACGCATACTTGCGCCTGTCTCTAAATAATAGATACCGACACGATCACCACCACGAGCGATGTAGTCTTCCTTAACACCATATTGTCTTAAGGCATTAACTGCTGCTTGTCCTATTTCGTGTTTTGGTAGTTTGCTGACGAAGTATGCTTCATGTCCATAATTCGCTAAGGATACCGCTACATTTGCTTCTCCTCCACCATACACAACATCGAAACTATTACTTTGAGTAAATCGTGTATTTCCTTCTGTTGAAAGACGTAACATGATTTCTCCCATTGTTATGATTTTCATAA